>JASFVZ010000070.1:0-7983 GCA_050049565.1 Chromatiaceae bacterium
GACCGCTTCTGCGTTCGCGACAACCGGGTTTGCAGTGATCAGCGATAACAGCACAGCGGTCAGCGTTCGGCCGGCCATGAGGTCTGCTCCTTCATTGAACAACGCCAGACGAGTGCCAGTAGATCGGCCTGTGGCCGGCACTCGGGACGGCGTAAATGCACCCTGCCGGTGCCACCTTGATCCAGATCAGTATTGTGACTGATTCGGAGTGACTGGCCTCGCGTCGTTCGGGCAGGCTGCGCGGATTGCTCAAGCAACCCAGCAAGCAATTCCTGCGCCGGTGGCGATGCCGAGTACCATCGGGGCGCGGATTGCACGCCGCCATCATGTCCAACCCCCGGGCCCGACTCGCCGCAATCAACGCGCTGCCGCTACCGGAGCGCGTCCGCATCTTACACCTGTCAGGCGACCAGGAACGTGCCATCTCGCAAAGCCAGCTGCGCCGATTATTGCCGCCACAGGTCGAGCTGCTAGCCGGCCCCGGGTGCGCGGCGACCGTATGTCCGAGCGAAGACATCCAACAGGCTGTTCAACTGGCGATGGTGCAGGGCGTGACCTTGCTGACGGACGAGGCGCTGCTGAGAATCCCCGGGCCAATCGGGGCAGACGTGCCGCGCTCGCTTGCCGAGGCGCAGGCTACCGGGGCGGATATCCGCACGGTCTCGGCGCCCATCGAGGCGGTGGTCCTGGCGCGCGAGATGCCCGGGCGCGAGGTCGTGCTGTTCCTCGCAGGTTTCGAGACCCTGCTGGTGCCGTTGGCCGGGCAACTGCTCGAAGGCCTGCCGGAAAACCTGTCGTTGTTATTGTGTGGCCGCCGTGTCGAGTCCCTGCTCGAGGAGTCGGCCTGGTCGCCGCTAGCGGATTTCGATGCCCTGATACTGCCCGGCAACCATTGTGCGTTGCTCGGCGTGGCCGGATGGGAGCGCCTGGCCGCCGCGCTGGGCAAACCGGCTGTCGTGGCCGGTTATTCGGCGTCGGGACTGCTGGTGGCGCTCGAGGCACTGTTGGCCATGGTCGCTGAGGGTGGTCATGGGGTGATCAATCGATTCCAGTCTCTGGTACGTGATCGGGCGAATCCGGCTGCCGAGGCCCGCCTGTCACAGGTCTTCGAACGGGTCGGCGGACGTTGGCGTGGGATTGATCGGGTGATTGCCAGCGCCTATCGACTGCGCCCGGCATTTGCCAGACACGACGCGGATCGGCGCTTTCCGAACTACCGTCCGCAAGTGGGGGTGGGGCAGGACTTCGATCGCGGGTGTCAGTGTCGCGCTGTGACCTACAGCGGGTTGGCGCCAACGGCATGCGCGGCGTTTCGGGGTACCTGTCGCCCGGGTCGTCCGGTCGGTCCATGCATGGCATCAGTGGACGGGACCTGCCGGATCCAGAGCACTGCTGCGGCGCCGTCGCTGCGTTTCGCCGTCGGTGGGTGAGGCGTCGGCGCATCGGTTTGCCCACCTGGAGGATCACCCCGCCGGTGGATAACTTCAGCGATTGGGACGCGACCGCCTCAAGGTTGGTTATCGACTTTTGAGTCGTCCTGTTCGTGCTTGCGACGCGGGTGCTCGGCGTCCGCGAGCGGGTAGGCGTCGGCGACGTAGGCCGGGCCCTTCATCAGCATCACCGCGACACAGCCAATGGCGACGGTCAGCACGGCCGTCCACGCCGTAATGACGGTAGCGAACGCGGCTATCTCGACGCCGGTCAGGTACTTTTCGACTGTCTCGCCGATCGAGGGCGAAGGAAACAGCCGCGCGTAGCCGTAAGCGAAGCCGGGAATCAGGGTGCTGGCGAGCAACGCGGCTGGCAGCTTGCGCCAGATCTTGCGTTCGAGACCGGGTGGGCTGCGGTGACTGTCAGGTAGTTTTTTTAGGTATTTCATTGGGTCTGGGCCTTCCTGCCCCTCCACTCGGGTGAGTGTGCGCGGCCGGGAGGGCGTGACGCCGTCCCGGCCGCAACGCGGCGCCAGGGAGTTTAGCTGGCCGGGATCAGTACCTCGTCGATGACGTGGATGATCCCGTTCGAGGTTATGATGTCGGTATTGGCGATCTTGATATCACCGACCGGCAGTGCTGATCCCTCAGCGGTGTCGAGCGTGGACATGCTGGTCACTGCCTGGGCGTCGAACTCACCGGGCACGACATGGTACATGAGCACCGCGGTCAGTTTGTCCTTGTCGGCGAGCAGCGCGTCCAGGGTGCCGGCCGGCAATTTGGCAAACGCCTCGTCGGTCGGAGCAAAGACGGTAAATGGGCCGTCACCCTTCAGGGTGTCGACCAGCCCGGCGGCCTGCACCGCCGTGACCAGCGTATTGAAAGAACCGGCCGAGACCGCGGTATCGACGATATCGGGCTTACTGGCCGCTTTGTTCGCCTCCATCATGCCGTAGCCGCCGGTCTTCACGAGAGCGCCTTCGTTGCCGGTGTACACGGTGTTATGGCTCTTGGCCGCGAAGTTGCCTGCCTTCTGCATGGCGCACTCGGCCGACGCCGTCCCGGCCATGGTCAGGGTGGTGACGGTAGCGAGCGCAATCAGTGACTTTTTCATCGGGTCAAACTCCAGACGTTGGTTGGTTGGATCACGGCGTCAGGCGGGTAGGCCCGGGCCTCGGGTTTTCCTTTCGCGATACGAATGTGCGTTTTCCACGCCGTGGCTTGTCAAGCTGTTGTTCATTTAAGCCGCAACGTGTGTCGCACATTCGTCGTCGCTGAGACCGAGCTTGACGGGTTTCGTTGCACTTTCAACCGGCTCGTATCCTTACAAAATCAGGACATAAGGCCGACAGCATCAAGGTTGATACCGGGTGTATTCGCCGGCGTTGTCGACCTAAGGTCCTGGGCACGCTGGTAATCAAGGTACCGAGACGGTGCCGATCTAGGGAGCGACGAAATGACGATTGACAGACGACGGTTCATCCATGCATTCGCAGCAGGTATCGCGGTCACGGCGCTGCCGGCATCGGCAGCGGTCGTGACGCCGCGCCAGTCGGCGGGGCCCTTTTACCCGGACCAGCTGCCGTTGGACGACGACAACGACCTGGTTCGGGTGTCGGGTCGCAGTGAGCCGGCCAAAGGCCAGGTCAGTGACCTGACCGGCCGACTGCTTGACCGGAACGGTCAGCCGGTGGGCAACACCCGGATAGAGATCTGGCAATGCGACGCCAACGGGCGCTATCGGCACACGCGCGACCCGGGGCGTTCACCGATCGATCCCGGCTTCCAGGGGTTCGGTCGCGCGGTCAGTGACGCACAGGGCCGGTACCGGTTCCGGACGATCCGACCGGTGTCCTACCCGGGCCGGACGCCGCATATCCATGTCGCGGTCTATCCGGACGGTGAGCGACCCTTCGTGACGCAGCTCTATGTGGCCGACGAGCCACGCAATGCCGAGGACTTCCTGTACCGGCGCATCCCCGTGGAGCAGCGCGGCCTGGTCACCGCGGCGTTCGAGCCGGCAACCGCCGATGGCCAGGAGCTCCAGGCGCGCTGGGACGTCATCCTCGGCATCGGCTGATCGCACAACGACCGCGTTGATGCCCAACGCGCAGGGCATCCCCGCGCTCGCCCCATCGGCCTCTTTGTTCTATATTTGTTCTCTCTCATCAGCCGATGTCGACGGCCGGTCCCCTGGTCGGACCTGGCAGGGTATGCGCTGCGATGCACAAGATCGATCTCGAAACGCTCAAGCGCGACGGCCTGGTCTGGCAGGGCGGGGGGCAGCAACCGCTGGCGGCCGGTCGCACCCTGCCGTCAGGCTGGCCGGCACTCGATGATCTGCTCGGCGGCGGTTGGCCGCACAGAGCGCTGATCGAGGTCATCAGCGATGCCCACCGGGGCGTGTCACTGCTGATCCCGCTGTTGGCCCGCCTCAGTGATGAACAGCGCTGGCTGGCCTGGGTTGCACCGCCCTATGTCCCTTATGCCCCGGCCCTTGCCGCGCGCGGTATCGAGGTGGCGCGCCTGCTGCTGGTGCACGATATATCGGCCAAACAGGCCCTTTGGGCTACCGAACAGGCGTTGAACTCCGCGGCCTGCAGCATCGTACTGGCCTGGCCTGCGGAATTGCAGGTGGCGCAGCTGCGTCGTCTGCAACTCGCAGCCGAACAGGGGCATTGCCTGGGGGTGCTGTTTCGCGAAGCGCGGAGCGCCCGCCAGAGTTCGCCGGCGGCCCTGCGGTTGCGGGTCAGGCCGGCTCCGTTGGGTCTCGAGATCGAGCTGCTGAAACGACGCGGCGGTTGGAATGGTGGATCTTGCATCATCTCTATCGAGGAGCCCGATCCCGCTCTTGAGACCGCCGGTATCGGTGCGCCGACCCAAGTGGCCAGGACCTGAAGCCGTGTTATGGCTCGCGTTGTATCTGCCGCAGTTGCCGCTCGAGGTCTTTGCCCGCGGGCGCCAGCAGGCCGGCGCACTGGCAATCGTCGAACAACAGGCGGGCCGGGAACGGGTCAGTCGCTGTAATGCGGCGGCGCTGGCCTGCGGTATCCGACCCGGTCTGGCGCTACCGGCGGCCCTGGCATTGCACGCCGGCCTGGCGGTACAGGCGAGGGATCGCGGACGCGAGCAGGCGGCCATGCAGGACCTCGCGGCCTGGGCCTACCAGTTCAGTGGCCGCCTGAGTTTCGACCCGTCACTGTTGCTGCTCGAGGTCGGCGCCAGCGAGCGCCTGTTCGGCGGGTTGCCGAGATTGCTCGAGCACGTGCGGCGTGAGGCCGACCAGCTCGGCCACCGGGTGCAGTTGGCGGTCGCCCCGACGCCGACCGCGGCCAGCCTGCTGGCGCGTCAGCGGCCGGGGCAGGTGGTGCGTGAACCGGCAGGCCTCGCCGCGGCGGTCAGCGAGATCTCCGTGGGGTATCTGACGCGCGATGCTGACACGCGTGAATTGATGCGTCACCTCGGTCTCGACAGCATTGGCGATGCCCTGCGTCTGCCACGCCCGGAACTGACAAGGCGCACGACGCCGTTATTGCCGCGGCTGCTCGACCGCCTGCTTGGCGATGCGCCGGACCCGCGGGTCGAGTGGCGGCCGCCCGGTCGTTTCGTCCAGCGCATCGAACTGCTCGGTGAGATCGCGCAATCGACCGCACTGGTCTTTCCGGCACGGCGCCTGATGGTCGGCCTGTGCGGTTTCCTGCGCGGTTGCGGCGGTGGGGCGCAGCGCCTGCGCTGGCGCCTGCAGCACCGTGATCTGCCCGACAGCGTTTTCGAGTTGGGGCTGCTCGATCCGAGCCGCGATGCCGATCATATGCTCGAGGTGTTCCGTGAGCGGATCGAGCGCCTGGTGCTCGATGCCCCGGTCCTCGCGATCGGGCTGCAGGTCGATGACTGGCTGCCCTTCGAGGAACGCAGCCTGGGGCTGTTCGGGGACCGGCAGGCCCTGGACCACGGTTTGCTCGAGCGTCTCGGCAACCGGCTTGGTGAGCAGCGCGTAAGCAGCCTGCGCTGCCGCGCCGACCATCGGCCGGAACATGCCTGGCAGCTGTGCGCACCGGGTGACAGTGTCGCCGGCGCGCCATCCTCACACCACCGGGTCCAACCGCCCTGGCTGTTGGCGCAGCCGCGGCCGCTCGACGACCATGCGGGCAGGCCGCTGTACGGTGGCGAGCTGCTGCTCGAACAGCCGCCGCAGCGTATCGAGGCCGGTTGGTGGGATGGCCAGGATGTCACCCGTGACTACTTCGTCGCGCGCAGCCCGGCCGGTGAGCGTCTCTGGGTGTTCAAGGATCGCCGCGGCGGTGGCTGGTACCTGCATGGGCTGTTCATGTGAAGGTCGGGGGACAAAGGCAGCGACAGGGCGGCGCGGCCTACGCCGAACTGCATTGCCTGAGCAACTACAGCTTCCTGCGCGGGGCCTCGCACCCCGAGGAGCTGGTCGAACGCGCCCATGCGCTGGGCTACGCCGCCCTGGCGCTGACCGACGAATGCTCGGTGGCCGGTACGGTACGCGCGCACCAACGTGCCAAGGCGCTCGGTCTGGCGTTGATCGTCGGCAGCGAGTTCCGGCTGCGCGACGGCCCGCGCCTGGTCGTGCTGGCGACCTGCCGAACCGGGTATGCACAGCTGTGCCAGCTGATCACGCGGGGTCGGCGGCATGCCGAGAAAGGCGACTACCGACTCTTTCGCCAGGATCTCGAGCACGGTCTTTCCGACTGCCTGGCGTTGATGCCGCTGTCTGAACAGGCTGACGGGGACGCGGTAGCCTGGTTTGCCGGGGCCTTTGCCGGGCGCGCCTGGCTCGCTGTCAGCGTGCTGCGCGACGGCCGGGATGCGCACCGCCTCGAACGCAGTGCGCAGCTGGCCGATACCCATGGGCTGCCGCGTGTCGCCACCGGAGAGGTCTGCATGCACAGTCGCGGGCGGCGCGTCATGCAGGACCTGCTGACGGCGATACGGCTGAATACCCCGGTCGCCGAACTCGGTGATGCGCGACTGCCGAACGGTGAGCGTCACCTGCGGCCGCGCGATGATCTTGCCGGCCTCTACCCGGCCGCTCTGCTGGTCGAGACGCTGAAGGTCGCCGGTCGTTGTCGCTTTTCGCTCGATGAGCTGGGTTACGACTATCCGGACGACGTGACGCCGCGCGCGATGACACCGCACGGCTATCTGCGCCAGCTCACCGAACAGGGCATCGAAAGGCGCTGGCCGTCTGGCTGCCCGGACAAGGTCAGGGCACAGGTCGAGCACGAACTCGCGCTGATCGCCGAGCTGCGCTACGAGGCCTACTTCCTGACCGTCTGGGATATCGTCCGCTACGCGCGCGAGCGGGGCATCCTGTGCCAGGGGCGCGGTTCGGCGGCGAACTCGGCCGTTTGTTATTGCCTCGGTATCACCGAGGTCGATCCGTCGCGCATGAACCTGTTGTTCGAGCGCTTTATCTCGCGCGAGCGCAACGAGCCGCCGGACATCGATGTCGATTTCGAGCACCGGCGCCGCGAGGAGGTGATCCAGTACATCTATCGCAAGTACGGTCGCGACCGTGCCGCGCTGGCTGCGACCGTGATCACCTACCGGACCCGCAGTGCGGTGCGCGATGTCGGCAAGGCCCTGGGACTCGGCCTCGAGCAGATCGAGGCCCTGGCCGCCGCGGTATCGGCCTGGCGCCGGCATGGCGAACTGTCGGAAGAGGCGCTGGCCGAGGCCGGTTTCGACCCGGCCAACCCGACGCTCAAGCGCCTGCGCGTGCTGGTCAACACCCTGCGTGGTTTCCCGCGCCATCTCTCGCAGCACGTCGGCGGCTTCGTGATCGCCGCCGGTCGGCTCGACGAGCTGGTGCCGATCGAGAACGCGAGCATGCCCGAGCGTACCGTGATCCAGTGGGAGAAGGACGACCTCGAGGCGCTGGGTCTGCTGAAGGTCGATGTGCTCGCGCTCGGGATGCTGTCGGCGATCCGGCGTGCGCTGGACCTGATCAATACATTCCATGGCGTAGATCGGGCGGAGCCCGACAGCGCCCGGCAGGCACAGCCTGCCCTACAGGGGGGTGTAGAGATCCCCGCGTCCGCGACGGCCTCTCGTGATGTAGGTCGGGCTATGCCCGACAGCGGCGCGGCGGGTTCCGGACGGGCGTTGTCGCTGGCGGCCATCCCTGCCGAGGACCCGGCTGTCTATGCAATGATCCAGCAGGCCGACACCATCGGCGTGTTCCAGATCGAGTCGCGCGCACAGATGTCGATGTTGCCGCGCCTCAAACCGAACTGTTTCTACGACCTGGTGATCGAGGTCGCAATCGTCCGGCCCGGGCCGATCCAGGGTGACATGGTGCACCCTTACCTGCGCCGCCGTCAGGGCAGGGAAAACATCGAATACCCTTCTGACACGGTGCGCGGCGTCCTCGAACGCACGCTCGGCGTACCGATCTTCCAGGAACAGGTGATCAAGCTCGCGATGGTCGCGGCCGGGTTCACGCCCGGTGAAGCCGACCACCTGCGCCGGGCCATGGCGGCCTGGAAACGACGCGGTGGCCTCGAGCCTTACGAGCGCAAGCTCA
>JASFVZ010000379.1:0-3425 GCA_050049565.1 Chromatiaceae bacterium
CACCGATTCCAAGGCCTCACGGCTGTGCTCCCGGAACGGGCCGCCGGATGCCGTCAACAGGATGCGCGTGACGCCGACGTCCGCCAGTCCGCGGCCGAAATCGCGTGGCATACACTGGAATATCGCATTGTGTTCGCTGTCGATCGGCAGCACGGTCGCGCCACTACGGCGTGCCGCCGCCATGAACAACTCGCCCGCGACCACGAGGGATTCCTTGTTGGCCAGCAGTACCCGCCGACCCAGATCGACCGCCGCGAGGGTCGGTAACAGACCGGCCGCCCCGACGATCGCCGCCATGACATCGGCCGCATCCGGGTGGGTCGCGACGGCCTCGAGCCCCGGCTCACCGGCCATGACGTTGCAGTCGATATGCTCTTCACGCAGCGCCTGTTCGAGCGAGCGCGCTGCCGCCGGATCGGCCATCGCGACCAGCGCTGGCCTGTGTTCCCGACACTGTTCGAGCATCCGCGCCACATCCGTGTTGGCACTCAGCGCGACCACCCGGTAGTGCTCGGGATGGCGCGCGATGACGTCGAGCGTGTTGACCCCAATCGAGCCGGTGGAACCGAGAATGGCGACCCCCCTCATGCCTGGACTCCCACCAGATGGACACCAAGCCCGAATACCGGGGCCGCCGCCAGCAGACTGTCGATCCGATCGAGCATCCCACCATGTCCCGGCAGAAGACTGCCACTGTCTTTCATGCCCGCCTCGCGCTTCAAACGACTCTCCCAGAGATCACCGCCGATCGACACCAGGGTCACGACGACCGCCAGGAGCAACAGACCGGCGAGGCCGGCACCACTCGATGCACCGCCCCAGACCAGCAGCACAGCCGCGGTCAGGGTCGCCAGGACGGCCCCGCCGACCCCGGCCCACGTCTTGCCTGGGCTGACGTGCGGAGAAAGCTTGTGTCGGCCAAAAGCCCGCCCGGCAAAATAGGCCCCCGAATCGGCAAGCCAGATGATGACGAACAGCGCCAGTACGAAGTATGGCCCGGTGTCGCCCAGGCCATGCAGGGCAACCATCGACACCCAGGCCGTTGCCAACACCAGGGCGCCGATCACCAACACCGCGGGACGGAACTGTTCAACACGCGGCAAGGCACGACGTCGGAAGACCAGGGACAGGGTCACCAGGACCCACCACAGGGCGATAACCCCCTGCACCGCAGCCAGCCCTCGCGGCGCGAGCGCGTACCAGGCGATCGCCAGGACTCCGGCGACCGCGAGGACATAGCCGGCCTGGCCGACCAGCGTGTGCACATTCGCCAGACGCGCCATCTCCTGCGATGCAATGAGCACGAACAGACCGAGCACGCCCGCGAAGACATTCGTTTCGAGATACAGGGTAGCGAGCACGACCAACGGGACCAGCACTAGCGCGGTCAGCACCCGTTGCCAGAGCATCAGCCGCTGCCCCGCAGCTGTTCACCGGTTCGCCCGAAGCGGCGTTGCCGACTCGCGTAAGCCGCCAGCGCATCGCGATAGGCGTTGACATCGAAATCCGGCCAAAGCACCGGCGTGAAATGCAGTTCCGCATAGGCGGAATGCCAGAGCAGGAAGTTACTCAGTCGCAGATCGCCGCCGGTCCGGATGAACAGGTCCGCATCCGGTACGCCCGCCAATGCCGTGGCATTCGCAAACACCTGTTCGTCGATTGCGTCCGGCGCCAGATCGCCACGTCGCGCCGCTTCTGCGAGGTGTCGCGTTGCCTGCACGATGTCCCAACGCCCACCGTAGTTGGCCGCGACCTGGAGTACGAGGCGGGTATTGTCGTGCGTTGCCGCTTCCGCCTCGCGGATGCGCTTTTGCAGTTTTGCAGGGAAGGCGCCGGTGTCACCGATCACCCGCAGCCTGATGTCATTGGAACGCATCCGCTTCACTTCCCGTTCCAATGCGTTCAGGAACAGCTCCATCAGGAAGTCGACTTCACTCTCCGGTCGACGCCAGTTCTCGCTGCTGAAGGCGAACAGGGTGAGGATCTGTACGCCCTGACGGATACTCTCCTCGATGGTGCTGCGGACGCTGTTGACGCCGGCCCGATGACCGACACGCCGGGGCTCACCGCGCGACTCGGCCCACCGGCCGTTGCCGTCCATGATGATCGCGACATGCTTGGGCACGTCGTCGACGGAACGCCGACCATTGCTGGGGAGACCGTCCGCCATCTCTACCTCGAATCAGACCGACATCAAGTCCTTTTCCTTGACCTCGAGCAGCTCGTCGATCTCCTTCACATGCTGATCGGTGAGCTTCTGGATGATCTCCTGGCCGCGGCGCTCGTCATCTTCCGAGATGAGCTTATCCTTGACCAACGACTTGAGATCGTGATTTGCGTCACGTCGAATGTTGCGCACGGCCACCCGCGCCTGCTCGGCCTCGTGCCGCACGATCTTGGTCATGTCGCGTCGACGTTCTTCGGTCAACGGCGGCATCGGCACCCGGATCAGTGTACCTGCGGAATTGGGGTTGAGTCCCAGATCCGACTCCATGATCGCTTTCTCGACCGCCTGGACCATCTGCTGCTCGTAGGGCTGCACGGTCAGCGTCCGCGCATCCTCAACACCTACGTTCGCCACCTGTTTCAGGGGTACATCCGACCCGTAGTAAGGAACCGTGAGGTGGTCGAGCAGGCTCGGATGTGCGCGCCCGGTCCGTACCTTTGCAAGGTCGTCCTTCAACGACTCGACGCTCTTCGCCATGCGGCCTGCCGCGTCCTTTTTGATGTCGTCGATCATGCCTCATTCTCCACTGGTAACCAGGGTGCCGACGTCGTCACCCGCCAAGGCGCGCTGCAACACGCCGTCTTCATTGATATTCATCACCCGCAACGGCAGGCCGTTGTCCCGACACATTACGACGGCCGTGGCATCCATGACAGCCAATCCGTCCCGCAGAACCCGGTCGTAGCTTAACTTGGGATAGAAAACAGCGTCGGGATCGACCACCGGATCTGCGGAATACACACCGTTGACCTTGGTCGCCTTGATCATCAGGTCCGCGGCAATCTCGATCGCCCTCAGGCTTGCCGCCGTGTCGGTCGTGAAGAACGGGTTGCCGGTCCCGGCCACGAAGATTACCGGGCGACCGGCCAGCAGATGCCCGACCGCACGGTCGCGACTGAATGGCTCACAGACCGTACCGATCGGCATCGCCGACTGGACGCCGGCATCGACGCCCAGCCGACGCAAGGCATCCTGCATCGCCAGGCCGTTCATCACGGTCGCCAGCATGCCGATCTGGTCGCCGGTCACACGGTCGAAACCGCCACCGGCGAGACCTGCCCCGCGGAAGATGTTACCGCCCCCAATGACGATCCCGATCTGCACACCCGCGGCGACCAGCCTGGCGATCTCATTCGCCAGGCGCCCGAGGACGGCCGGGTCGATACCGAAATCGCCGGCACCCATCAGGGCTTCGCCG
>JASFVZ010000380.1:0-3417 GCA_050049565.1 Chromatiaceae bacterium
TCCACCATAGCCGCCGTACGGGTAACCGCCGTAGCCACCGTAAGGGTAGCCACCCCAGCCACCGCCGTACGGGTAACCGCCCCAGCCACCGCCGTACGGGTAGCCACCCCAGCCACCGCCGTAAGGATAACCGCCCCAGCCCCCGTAATAGGGGTAACCGCCACCATACCAGGGACCGCCGCCACCCCACGGACCGCCGCCCCAGCTGTTCCAGAATGCGCTGGCCGAGCCCACCAGCAGCGCGGAACCGACGGCGACGCCGAGCAAGGTTTTTGCAATCTTGTACATGTAATGCCCTCCCACTTATCAGATTTTCAAGATCAGAACCCAGACGCCTGATGCTTCGTTGAGTGCGGAACGTCCACACCAATCCACTATTTTGCCCCTAACCTGTGTTCGCACTATGACCGAAATCAAATAGTTGGTGCCGACAAGCCGATCACCTCAGCCAAGCGTCGTGCAGATCACAGGCATACCCAACCTGGCCGGAGCCGGCCGCGGCCGGCTGAAACGGGACAGCCAGACTGTTCGGGCCGTACAAGCTGGCCGAAGTCATGGTTCTTTCTGACCCGAGAATAGCCGGTCGGCCTCGCGCGAGACGTCGTTGCGCAGGTTCAGCCGCCCCCTGTGCGCAGCGAACCCATCCAAGCGAAATCGCCGGACAACAGGGGCAGAATCTCAAACTGTCATTGCAGCAGCCCTGCGGATGCCAGGTCGCCTTCAGCGAATTCGGGCGAATTGGCAATCGATACCTCGGCCACCTCGATCGTCGGCGAGAGCGATGGCACCAGGACCACCGGCCCACGCAGCCAGGCCAGCGCAGCAAAATCGACTGACAGCGCCAACAGCAGGCCAAGAATAACCCCGAGGAGTTTGCGGGCGACAGGCAGTCAGCGGCCACCGCAACCGGCAGGCCTGGTTCCGGTCCCGGCTATCCGGGCTCTGGGAAACTCATCGGGCCCGCCAGGGTCTGTGGACTAGTAGCCGCGAGCCGCTGCATGATCGGCAGAAGACAATCTCGCCTCGATGCCAGATGCCGGTAGCAAAAATGGCGTCCCGACGGCCCTGAAAAACAATTTGAAGGCCGAAGGTTACGGCAATCATCCCGATCGAATGGAGGACACACAGATGACTCAAGAACGCGCAGTGCTTGCCGGCGGATGCTTCTGGGGTATGCAGGACTTGATCCGCAAACTCCCGGGCGTCGTTTCGACGCGCGTGGGCTACACCGGCGGTGACGTGCCGAACGCGACCTATCGCAATCACGGTACGCATGCCGAAGGGATCGAAATCCTGTTCGATCCGGATGCGATCACCTACCGCCGACTGCTCGAGTTCTTCTTCCAGATCCATGACCCCACCACGCTGAACCGTCAGGGCAACGATCGGGGGACGTCTTACCGGTCGGCCATCTACTATGAGGACGAGACACAAAAAGAAACCGCGTTGACTACGATCGCCGATGTAGAGGCGAGCGGCCTCTGGCCAGGCAAAGTCGTGACCCAAGTGGAGCCCGTCGGGCCCTTCTGGGAGGCGGAGCCGGATCATCAGGACTACCTGGAACGCTATCCCAACGGTTATACCTGCCACTACCCGCGGACCGACTGGGTCCTGCCCAAACGCGATCAGCACGACTAGTGCCCTGCCCTGACCCGCTTCGGAGATTTTCGGTTTCCCGGCGGTTGGCATCGGCATCTTCCCCAGTGCGCCGCCGCAGGCGGCAACGGGGGACCGGCCGGCTATGAGGATCATCCAATGGAGTGCCCGCCATGTCGCGCGACACGGTCCTGTTCGATATCAATGAAACGGTCCTTGACCTGAGTTCTTTGCGGCCAAAGTTCGCGGCCGCGCTCGGAAGTGAATCTGTCACGGCCACCTGGTTCTCGATGTTGCTGCACAGTTCAACGGTCTGCGCACTGACGGGCGCCAGGACCGACTTCGCGACCTTGGCTGGCGCCATGCTGGACGCGATCGCGGCACGCCTGGGTGTCGAGCTCAGCGACGAGGCGCGCGCCGATATTCTGAGCAGTTTCGCGAATCTGCCTCCGCATGGTGATATCCGGACGGCGCTGACCCGACTGCGGTCCGCCGGTTATCGCGCGATCGCATTCACGAATTCATCACTCAAGCTGGTCAGCACCCAGACAGACAACGCAGGCCTCGCCGATTGTTTCGACGACATTGTCTCTGTAGAAGAGACGGGCAGTTTCAAGCCTGACCCACGCGTCTATGCCTTTGCCGCCGAGCGAACCGATCGGCCGGTCGACGACCTGCGCCTGGTTGCCACGCACGATTGGGATACGCACGGGGCGATGTCCGCCGGCATGCGCGCGGCCTACATCGACCGCTCCGGCGCGCCGTATCATCCGTTATACCTTCGACCCGACGTCTATGCGACGACGATGGACGATGTCGTTGAGCAGATAATCGCCAAAGATCGTCAATAGACGCCGACAGGTATCTTCGTCACAGCACACCCGATTGATCAGTCGAATCAAGTCGGTCTCGTTCGGTCCAGCGCACCAGGGCAGTGGCCGGCCAGCACCGTTATCAAAAAAACAGCAGGCGGATCGGGCATGGTTGGAGAATCGACAACGAGTAGTGTCAAGATTCCCGCTGATGACTGCGATGGCAGTCCATTGTTTACCGTCACCAGCCTCAGCATTTCGCGCTCGCTGGCAGACCGCTTGCGGACGGTGTTGCATACCCCTTTACCATCGCGGGAGCAACCGGAATCCGGGTGATGCAGGCCGCAGTGTCAGTCTGCCGCCGCTTCCCTGACAAACGCCGATCTGGCATCCGAGTAGCGCGTGACGGCCGAGGCCATGTTCTCCAAGGTCCTGGTCACGGACCTGATCGCCGCGGAATTGGCCAGCCAAACCGGTATCCAGCCTCCCGGATCGCCATGGATCTGGTAGGTCACTTCAACCCAGCCGTCGGCCTGAGGCCTCAGGCGCCAGAAGCCGCCGAGATCCGGCACCCGGACATACCGGCTATCCGGTTCCGTAAACGCCGGAAAATTGGTGATCGTAATGGTGATTTCTGCCGACGCGGGGTCCTGCCGGTAGTCGAAGCGGACGACAGTATCGCGGTCCTGAATGGGCCACGGGGCATCCACGACGCCATAGACGTAGGCCTGGTGGTACCCGTTTTCCTTGAGAATCCTGGCGCCTCCACTGCGGTAGACCCAGTGGCGATTGAACGGTGCGTCCTTCAGCAACGCCATTACGGCATTGAGGGATGCCTTCAATCGGGTAACCCCTCTGATTTCCTGTAGCGCCGAGCCCTGGTATTCCCGTTGCTGGACAGATACGTTTCCTTCATAGGGCACCTGCTGCCAAGCACCTGCCATGGCCGGCAAAACCCAAAGTAGTCCCGCAATAAGGCCCGTACCCACAATCCCCATTGGACGACACA
>JASFVZ010000071.1:0-7958 GCA_050049565.1 Chromatiaceae bacterium
TTGAACTGCGCCTTGAAACCGCCGCCGTCGCAGTTGCATTGGATAACCCGACCCGGCAGGGCGTCGCGCAATGACTCGGCCAGGGCCAGCCCCTCGGACTGCGCGGCATCACCAACCAACACGAGATAGAGATCCGCGGCCCGGCGGCCGGCGTCCGCGTCGACTTCCTCGAGAATCGCGACCAGCCGCTCGAGTCCCATCGCGAAACCCACCGCCGGTGTGCCCCGTCCCCCGAGCTGCTCGACCAGGCCGTCGTAGCGACCGCCGGCGCAGACCGTCCCCTGCGCGCCCAGCCGGTCGGTCACCCACTCGAATACGGTGCGCGAATAATAATCCAACCCGCGTACCAGGCGCTCGTTGACCACGTACGGCACGTCCGCACGCCGTAGCGACTCACAAACGAATGCGAAGTGTTCCCGCGACTCGTCGCCGAGGTGCGCACTGAGTGTCGGCGCGCCATCGAGCATGTCACGCATGCCCGGGTTCTTGCTGTCGAGAATCCTCAGTGGATTGCTGTCGATACGCCGACGGCTGTCTTCGTCCAGCTCGTCCCAATGTGCACGGAGATAGTCGACCAGCCTTTCACGGTAAGCCGTCCGCTCTTCCAGTGTGCCCAGCGTGTTGAGCTGCAGCTCCAATCCGGGTAGCCGAAGCGCCTGCCAGATGCGCGCAGTCAACAGGATCAGTTCGGCGTCGATGGCCGGCCCGGCCATGCCGAACGTCTCGACACCGATCTGGTGAAACTGCCGGTACCTGCCCTTCTGCGGTCGCTCGTGTCGAAACATGGGACCCTGGTACCAGAGACGCTGGATCTGGTTGTGCAGCAGTCCGTGCTCCATCGCCGCCCTGACGCAGCCGGCAGTGCCCTCGGGCCGTAGCGTCAGGCTGTCGCCATTGCGGTCTTCGAAGGTATACATCTCCTTTTCGACGATGTCGGTGACCTCGCCGATCGAGCGTTTGAACAGCTCGGTGACCTCGACGATAGGCATCCGGATTTCGCGATAGCCGTATGCGTCAAGCACCTCGGCGACGCGCTGCTCCAGGTGTCGCCACAGCGCGGAATCCTCGGGCAGCACGTCGTGCATACCTCGAATTGCCTGGATCGTCTTTGCCATTTGCGGAGTATCGGCCGGTGATGGGGCGGCGCGCCCGCCTGCCGCGAGCGTGTCGTCGGTGTGTCGGGCAGATCAGGGGTCGAGGGTGAACCGGGCGACGTTACCCTTGGCGAAGCGTGAGATGTCGAACGGCTCGCCGTTGATCTCGATGGTCACGGCCCTGGCGTTGCCGATGACCAGCTGGTATGGCGGCTCGCCACCCAGGACCCTGCGGGAACCCTTGGGCATCTCGCCGAACAGCTTGAACTTGCGGGTGCTGTCGCGCACGTCGACCCAACAGGGCGCACTGAAGGTCATGACGATGCCGGTGGTTGCATCGACCACTGGGGCACCCGTCGCGCCGGAAGCTGCTGCTTCCGATCGCCGCGGCCCGGTCGATTGTTCGGCAGGCGCGGCATCGACGTTACCGGTCGCCGACGGCGTAGCGGTCGGCGCAACCGCGTCGAGCCGCGGCAAAGCCGCGCCGGTCGTTTCCGCGGCCGGGGCGACCAACGACGCCGACGGCTGACTCTGGGTTGGCGTCGCGGCGGCAGGACTCGCAGGTTCAAGCGGGACGGTCGCCGGCGGCGCGATTGCCGACGTCGGTTCACTGGACGGCAGGGTTGGCAGCAGCAGGCTGCCATCGGCAGGCAGGATGGGTTGGTCGGTGTCCGACCGCGCGCTTTCCGCCAACTCGCCGGCCCCAGCGCTGACCGCGACATCATCGACCTCGGCGGTCGAATCCGACTCGGGCACCAGGTCGTCCAGGTAACCCTGCCACCACATCAGAAACAGCGCGATCAATCCGACCACGATCAACCAGGTCATGGCACCCGCCCACCCCCGACTCGGAACGCCGTCGGCCGGCAGTCTTGGCGACTCGCGCAGCATGTTCTTTTGTTGCGGGTCATCGGGCCACTTCTCGTCGAACTGACGCAGGATGGTATCGGCTGGCATCTCTACGATGCGCGCATAGTTGCGCAGGTAGCCGCGGACGAAGACGCGCGCCCCGATCCCCTCGTACTCGTCGGCTTCGAGTTGCTCGACGATCGAATTGGTCAGATGCATCTCGCTGGCGATCTTCCCGATGTCGTATCCCATCGACAGTCGCGCCGCGCGCAGACGCTCACCCGGACCGGGTGAGAAGAATTCGGCCACCTTGGGGCCTGACTGCTGGTCCGAAATCACCGCGCTCATGCTCTATTCAATCGCCTTAAGGTACATGGCCTGTTCGGAATCCGGAAACCTGGCCTTTAGCTTCAGACCGTAGCTCGCCATCTGGTCTTTGTCACCCAATTGGTTCTCGGTGCGGACCCCCAGCCAGAGGCTTTCGGGCGTGTGCCTGGCGACCTCGGCGTAGCGTTGGAGATAGGCCCTGGCCGACATGTAGTTGGCCTGTTCGTAACTAATTCGTGCCATACCCAAAAGGCTTGGCGCAAACCCCGGGTTTTGTCGCAACGCCGCGCGATAGTCGCGTTCAGCCGCGGTCTCGTCCCCGGCCTGCTCCAGACACCGGCCCGCGTTGTACAAAGCCAGCCAGGGCGTTGCGTACAACGGGTTGCTCAGGGCACGCCGGTAGTAGTCGTCTGCGTCCTCGAAACGCTGCTGCTCGCAAAGGAAGGACCCGTAGGCATTCAACGCGTCGGGGTTGCGCGGGTCTATCTTGATCGCGCGCTGAAATGACGCGTCCGCATTCTCGTTCTCACCCAGCCGCTGATATACCAGTGCCTGCATGTAGAACGCATTGCTCGAGTTCGGGTCGACGAGCACGGCCTTTTTTGCATTTTTGAAGGACTCGTTCAGGTTGCCCTCCTGCAGATAGGCCGCCGACAGCTCGATGTAGATATCGGCCGGACTCCTACTGACCAGTGGGGAACCCAGTTGACCCGTCGGCTCGCCGGCCGGCGCTTGATTGCGCACACCCTGTTGCGCGCACCCGACCAGCGTCAGCAGCATGAGGCAAAGCAGCCCGGTCCTGAGCCTGCGCACCATCACCCACGCATCTCCTGCACGATTGGGATGCGCCTGAGATGGCGTCGACTGCGATCCCGGACCTTACCGACCAGCTGGCCACACGCGGCATCGATATCGTCGCCGCGGGTCTTCCGGGTGATGGCGATGATTCCGGCGCGCTTCAGGCGCTGCCGGAACGCCTCGACACGCTCGGCAGGCGACGTCTGGTAATCGGTCCCGGGAAAGGGATTGAACGGGATCAGGTTCACCTTGGACGGCACGCCCTGCAAGAGGCGTATCAGGGCCTTGGCATGCCCGATCGAGTCGTTGACCCCGTCGAGCATGACATACTCCCAGGTGATCTTGCGTCGCTTGTCGTGGCGGATGAAATCGCGACAGGCCGGGATCAGTTCCTCCAGTGGATATTTCCGATTGATCGGCACCAGTACATCGCGCAGTTCATTGTCTGGGGCGTGCAGTGAGACCGCCAGGCTGACGTCGCTGACCTCACGCAGTCGCCGCAGGGCAGGCACGATACCCGAGGTGCTGATGGTGACCCGCGACTTGGAGATCATATACGCGAGGTCTTCCTGCATCAGTTCCATCGCCGGCACGACATTGTCGAAATTCGCCAAGGGTTCGCCCATACCCATCATAACCACGTTGGTCGGCGCATGGCCGAGTTCGCGGGTCGCGAGCCACACCTGGCCGATGATCTCGGCGACCGTCAGGTTCCGGTTGAACCCCTGCTGCGCGGTCGAACAGAAGGAGCAGTCCAGCGCACAGCCGACCTGCGAGGACACGCAGATCGTGCTGCGGCCGTCGTCGGGGATGTACACCGTCTCGATATGTTGACCGTCGGCCAGTTCGAGCACCCACTTGATCGTCCCATCGCCCGCCGGCTGGGTCAGCGCGATCCGCGGCAGCTCGACGACCGCCTGCTCGGCGAGCTGGTCGCGCAGCCGTTTCGGCACATCGGTCATGCCGTCGAAATCGACCACGCCATGCTTGTGGATCCATTTCAGGATATTCCGCCCGTGGAACGGCTTTGCGCCGAGGCCCGCAACATGCGCCTCTATACGCGCCCGGGTCAGGCCGAGCAGATTGGTCGCCAAAGTATCCGACATGTCCGTCCGATCAGCGCGTGCGCTCGCAGACGCCGTCCGGGAAGAAGAAGGCGATCTCCTCCGCCGCCGTATCCGGGCCGTCAGAACCATGCACCGCGTTCTCATCGACCGTCTTCGCATGGTCGGCGCGGATGGTGCCCGCCGCGGCCTCCTGCGGATTGGTCGCACCCATCAACTCACGGTTCTTGGCGATCGCGTCGTCCCCTTCAAGCACCTGGACCATTACCGGCCCTGAGGTCATGAAATCGACCAGATCGTTGTAGAAGGGACGCTCCTTGTGCACGGCATAGAATTCGCCCGCCTGCTCGCGCGAGAGTTGCAACATACGCGCAGCGACTATCCGCAGCCCGGCCTTCTCGAACCGATTGTAGATGTCGCCAATAACGTTCTTCGCAACCGCATCGGGCTTGATGATTGAAATGGTGCGTTCCAGGGCCATCGATTACTCCAACAATCTCTAAAAACAAGCGTTCCCGGCGCCGCGAAAGCACCGGGAACGCGATCGTACGCCTACTGCCGTCACGGGGCAGGGGCAAATTCCTGGGGCGCCCGCGCACTCGTTCCCTGCCCGATTGCGCTGCGACTCCATTTTGTCTTTTAAATCCGCGCCTTAGTTTATCTCGCGCAGCACCGGCCTGCCAAGCGCGGCGAGCGCTCAAACCAATCGCCTGACATCGAGAACATCGGGGATCTGCGCCAATCGTCCCATCACCCGGCTGAGTTGCCCCATGTCCTGCACCTCGACCGTGAAGCGCATGCTCGCCTGATCATTGCGCCGGTCGGACTGTGTATTGACACCGAGCACGTCGATCTCATCGTTGGCGAACACCGACGAGATATCACGCAGCAGGCCTTTGCGATCAGCCGCCTGCACCCGGATATCGACCAGGAAGCGGGATTCGCTCTGCCCGTCGGCCCAACTGACGTCGACCAGCCTCGCCCGATTCTGCGCATCCATCTTGCGTACGACGTTGCAGTCCTGACGATGCACCGTGACGCCGCGTCCGCGCGTGATGTAGCCAACGATCCGGTCGAACGGTACCGGTTTGCAGCACTTCGCCATCTGGGTCATCAAATCACCAATCCCCTCGACCACGACCTGGCCTGCACCCCCGCCGGTCGCGCGCGACGGGGCCTTGCGCTTGAGCCTCTCCGGGAACTCTCTTTCGGCCTCGGCCGCGTTGTCACGCCTGGCCCGTTCGGCCTGGGTATTGGCGATCTGGATCGCCGAGAGTTCACCGCGCCCGATCGCCGCCAGCAGGTCGTCCGGGCCCTTGAAATTGAATCGTGTCGCAAGCCGATCGAGTTCGGGCTTGGGCACGCTCAGCCGGGCGACCTCCCGCTCGAGCGATGCGCGTCCGATCGCCACGTGCTGGTCGAAATCCTGCTGTTTGAACCACTGCCGGATGCGGCTGCGCGCCCGGTTGGTGGTCAGGTAGCCGGAGTGTGGATTCAGCCAGTCACGGCTCGGCCCGCCGTCCTTCGCGGTCAGTATCTCGACCTTTTGGCCGCTCTTGAGCGGCTGCGCCAGCGGCGCGATTTGACCGTCGACCTTGGCACCACGGCACCGGTGGCCGACCGAGGTATGGATCGCGTACGCAAAATCCAGCGCGGTCGCGCCATTCGGCAACTCGACCACCTTGCCCTGCGGCGACAGTACGTAGATGCGCTTGGCCTCGAACTCACTGTCGGCCTCGAGCCCGCTACCGTCGAACGGCTGGGCCTCGTCGTCCTGCTGCTCCAGCCAGCGCCGCATCCACTCGATCCGACGTTCGAGTTCGTCGTCCTGCTGGGCGCTCTCCTTGTAGCGCCAGTGTGCGGCGACTCCGCGTTCTGCGTGTTCGTGCATCTCCTGCGTGCGCACCTGGATTTCGAGCGGCTTACCGTCCTCGCCGACCACGGCGGTGTGCAGCGAGCGGTAGCCATTGGGCTTGGGGTGGGCGATGTAGTCATCAAACTCGCCCGGCACCGGCCGCCAGAGGCTGTGCGCCAATCCCAGCACTTCGTAACACTGCGGCACCGTGTCGACCAGCGCACGCACTGCGCGCACGTCGAACACCTGTTCGAAATCGAGACGCTTGCGCTGCATCTTCTTCCAGATGCTGTAGATGTGTTTCGGACGCCCACTCAGCTCGACCGGGATGCCGGCTTCGCGGCAGGCCCCGCCGAGGCGTTCGATCACATCGGCGATGAAGGTCTCACGCTCCCGCCGCTTGCCGTCGAGCTGGCGCGCAATGCTCGTGTAGCGCTCCGGTTCGAGATAGCGCAGAGACAGATCTTCGAGCTCCCACTTGAGCTGCCAGACACCCAGTCGGTTGGCCAGCGGGGCATGTACCAGATGGGTCTCGCGGGCCACGCTGAGCTGGACATCGCGCGGCAGACGCTTCAGCCGGCGCATCAACTGCAGCCGCTTCGACAACACCACCAGGATCGCGCGGACATCGTCGGCGATACCGAGCAGCATGCGGCGCAGGTTCTCGACGCCGCTCTCGTCGACCGACGCCGCGCCGGTTGCCGAGAGCCCACGAATCCGTGAGACCTGCTCGACCATTGCCACCACGGCCTGACCGAAGCGGCGGGTCAATGCCGCGCTATCGTAGTCGGGCTGGCTCGGCATCTCGGACAGCATCGCGGCGAGCAGCGGTTCGATGTCGAGCTTGAGGCGATCGAGGGTATCGACGGTATGCAGCAACGAGAGAAACAGGTTGAAGCCATCCACCGTGAACTGGGTGGCATGCGTCCGGCGCGCCAGGCCGGCGGCCTCCTCCAGGCGGGCGATGTCGGCTGGCGGGCGGCGTTGCGCCAGATCCTGCAGCCAGGCGGCAACCGCCTGCTCGTCGGCCTCACCTTCTTTCGGCAGCAGTGTGACGCGGGAAACCAGAATCCGCCTCCGCCGGCCCGTCGCCGCTAGTCGAGCACGTGGCTGACCAGGCCGTCGGCGAGCTTGGGTTCGAACCAGGTCGATTTCGGCGGCATCACCTCGCCGGCGTCGGCGACGTCCATCAGCGCCGTCATCGTGGTCGGGTACAACGAAAACGCCACCGCCCAGTCACCGCTGTCGACCCGGCTCGAAAGGGCATCCAGCCCCCGAATACCGCCGACGAAGTCGATGCGATCATCCCGCCGGGGATCATCGATACCGAGGAGAGGCGCGATCAGGTTGTCCTGCAGCAGGCTGACATCGAGTCGCCGCACCGGGTCGTCCTGCGGGATGCGCTCGGGATGCAGCGTCAGTCGATACCAGCTGCCCGCGAGATACATCCCGTATTCGCCACTCCGGGCAGGCCGCACCGGACCATCGCTGAGCGCCACGTCAAACACCGCGCCCACCTGTCCGAGCAGGGTATCCGGCGAGTGCCCGTTGAGATCCCGAACCACCCGGTTGTAATCGAGGATCTGCATTTGATCGTGCGGGAAGATGACGCTGAGGAAATAGTTGTACCCCGCCTCGGCGTCGTGCCCCGCATGGCCGGCGCGGCGACCCGCAGCCACGCGCGAGGCCGCGGCCGACCGGTGGTGGCCGTCGGCGACATAGATCGCCTGCATGGCGTCAAAGGCCGCCGTCAGGGTGTCGATATCGCGCGCGCCGGTAATCGGCCAGATCTCATGACGCACGCCGTCACGCTGCGCCACCACATCGACCTCGGCCGCACCGCGGCAGATGCGTTCGAGCAGCCCATCGACCACCGGCAGCGCGCGGTAGACGAGAAACACCGGCCCGGTCTGGGCGTTCAGTCCCTCGATCTGCCGCACCCGGTCGTCTTCCTTCACCGGCCGCGTGAAC
>JASFVZ010000381.1:0-3407 GCA_050049565.1 Chromatiaceae bacterium
AAAAGCTCGGCATCGACGTCAGCGTGCGCACCGTCGATACGTCGCAGTACAAGAACCGACTCGATGCGTTCGATTTCGACATGGTGGTCGGGAATTTCGGCCAATCCCTGTCACCCGGCAACGAGCAGCGCGACTTCTGGGGGTCGGCGGTCGCCGACAAACAGGGCAGTCGTAACCTGATGGGGATAAAGGACCCGGTGGTCGACGAACTGATCGAACTGGTGATCTCAGCGCCTGACCGCGCGAGCCTGTTGGCACGGACCCGCGCCTTGGATCGCGTCCTGTTGTGGAACCACTATGTCATTCCGAACTGGCATATCCCGATGCATCGGATCGTCTACTGGGACAAGTTCGACCGCCCGGATACGCCGCCGCGGTACGCGCTCGGTTTCGATACCTGGTGGGTCGACGCAAAGCGGGCGGCGCGGTTGAACAAGCCCTGAGGTCCACGTGCCCGCCTACATACTTCGCCGGCTGCTGCTGATCGTCCCGACACTGTTCGGGATCATGGTGCTGAACTTCTTCATCGTCCAGGCGGCGCCCGGCGGACCGGTCGAACGCGTGCTGGCCGAGCTGCAGGGCCAGGCTGTCGATGCAACGGCCCGTTTCGGTGGCGGCGAGGCACGTGAGACCGGTCAACAGGCACAGGCCGGGGAGGAGACAGACAGCCGTGGCGCACGGGGGATCGATCCGGCACTGATCGAGGAACTCGAACGGCAGTTCGGCTTCGACAAGCCGGCGCACGAACGATTCCTGCAGATGATGGGCAACTATCTGCGGTTCGATTTCGGTGACAGCTTCTTTCAGGACCGGTCCGTTATTGACCTGGTGCTCGACAAGATGCCGGTGTCGATCTCCCTCGGATTGTGGACGACGCTGCTGGTCTACCTGATCTCGATACCGCTCGGGATCCGCAAGGCGGTCCGAGACGGGGCGCGTTTCGATGTCTGGACCAGCGGCGTGGTGATCATCGGCAACGCGATCCCGTCGTTCCTGTTCGCCGTGTTGTTGGTCGTGGTCTTCGCCGGCGGCAGTTATCTGGACTGGTTCCCCTTGCGCGGCCTGGTCTCTGACGACTGGGAGGCGCTGAGCTGGCCTGCCCGTATCGTCGACTACTTCTGGCACCTGACACTGCCGGTAGTGGCGATGGTCATCGGCGGTTTCGCCGGGCTGACCATGCTGACCAAGAACTCCTTTATGGAAGAGATCAACAAGCAGTATGTGCTGACCGCCAGGGCGAAAGGCCTCAGCGAGCGCCAGGTGCTCTACGGCCATGTGTTTCGCAACGGCATGCTGATCGTGGTGGCCGGATTCCCGAGTGCCTTCATCGGCATCCTGTTCACAAGCTCGCTGCTGATCGAGGTGATCTTCTCGCTGGATGGTCTCGGACTGCTGGGTTTCGAAGCCGCGATCGATCGCGACTACCCTGTGATGTTCGGCACCTTGTTCGTATTCACCCTGCTCGGCCTGGTCATGAACCTGATCGGCGATCTGATGTACGTGCTGATCGATCCACGCATCGACTTCGAGCGCCGGGGTTGATGGAACTGTCCCCTCTCAATCAACGTCGCCTGAGGAACTTTCGCGCAAACCGCCGTGGCTGGTGGTCGCTATGGATCTTCCTGGCGCTGTTCGCCGCGAGCCTGTTTGCAGAACTCATCGCCAACGACAAGCCGCTGCTGGTGAAGTACCACGACCGGTGGTTTGCGCCGGTGCTGTTCACCTATGCCGAGACCGATTTCGGTGGTGACCTGGAAATCGAGGCGGACTACCGGGACCCCTACATCGCAGGACTGATCGAAGAGAAAGGGTGGATTCTGTGGCCGCCGGTGCGCTACGGATACGACACCATCAACTATGCACCGCCCAGCCCGGCACCGTCACCGCCGACGGCGGAGAACTGGCTCGGTACCGACGACCAGGCACGAGACGTCGTGGCCCGCCTTATCTACGGTTTTCGGATCTCCGTGCTGTTCGGCCTCGCGCTGACCCTGGCCAGCTCTCTCATCGGCATCCTGGCGGGCGCCGTACAGGGCTATTTCGGTGGCTGGCTCGATCTGCTGTTCCAGCGGTTCATCGAGATCTGGAACGGCCTGCCGGTACTCTACCTGCTGATCATTCTCGCGAGCGTCGTCCAGCCGAACTTCTGGTGGCTGCTGGGGCTGATGCTGTTGTTTTCCTGGGTGGCGCTGGTCGGTGTCGTACGAGCGGAGTTTCTGCGGGCCCGCAATTTCGACTATGTGCGTGCCGCGCGCGCACTGGGCGTCAGCGATCTGCAGATCATATTTCGGCATACGCTACCGAATGCCATGGTGGCGACGCTGACCTTTCTGCCCTTCATCCTCAGCGGCTCGATCACCACGCTGACCTCGCTCGATTTTCTCGGCTTTGGTCTGCCCCCCGGTTCCCCTTCGCTCGGGGAACTATTGGCCCAGGGCAAGGCCAACCTGCAGGCGCCCTGGCTGGGCGTCACGGCTTTCCTGGTGCTTGCGGTGATGCTGAGCCTGCTGGTGTTCATCGGTGAAGCGGTCAGGGATGCCTTCGATCCACGGAAGACCCTGCAGTGACGGCGGCGACCGGAACCGATCCCCTGTTGTCGATTCGCGACCTGTCGGTCAACTTCGGCACCAGCCGGGTAGTCACCGACGTCAGCCTGCAGATCGCCAGAGGCGAGACACTGGCGCTGGTCGGTGAGAGCGGTTCCGGGAAATCCGTGACCGCGCTGTCGGTATTGCAACTGCTGCCGTATCCGACCGCCCACCACCCGGGTGGCAGCATTCGCCTGCTCGACCAGGAACTGCTGGGCGCCAGCGAAGCGGCGTTGAGACGGGTTCGCGGTGATCGCATCGGCATGATCTTCCAGGAGCCGATGACCTCGCTGAACCCGTTGCATACGATCGAAAAACAGATCGGTGAGACGCTCTATCTGCACCGCGGGATGTCGGTTCGCGCCGCGCGCAAACGCATCGTCGAATTACTCGAACTGGTTGCCCTACCGAATGCCAGCGACCGCTTACAGGCCTTCCCGCACGAGCTCTCTGGCGGGCAGCGGCAGCGGGTCATGATCGCGATGGCACTGGCGAACGAGCCCGATCTGCTGATCGCCGACGAGCCGACGACCGCGCTTGACGTCACCATCCAGGCGCAGATCCTCGCGCTGTTGAAGGACCTGCAGGCCGAACTCGGCATGGCCATGCTGATGATCACCCACGACCTGGGGATCGTGAACACCGTTGCGCACCGGGTCGCGGTCATGCAAAACGGCAGGCTGGTGGAACAGGACAGCGTGGAGAAGATCCTCAACGCGCCGACCCACCCCTACACCCAAGCCCTGCTCGCCGCCGAACCGCGCGGCCGGAAACCGGCTGTCCCGGAATCCGCACCCATCGTCCTGCAGGCGGCAAAGC
>JASFVZ010000072.1:0-7955 GCA_050049565.1 Chromatiaceae bacterium
GCGCCACACTGACATTTACCGCATCGGTGTCACCGAACAGGTTGTGCATGTCACCGAGGATCTCCTGGTAGGCCCCGACCAGAAAGATACCGATCAGATAGGGTTCGTCGCCAGACGCCTCGTGCAGCGGCAACGCCGCCTCGACCCCGTCCTGGTCGACGTACTGATCGATGCAGCCGTCGGAATCGCAGGTCAGGTCATGCACCCGCGCGACCCGGCCCGGCGCCTCGTCGAGACGGTGCAGCGGCATCAGCGGAAATACCTGATCGATCGCCCAGACGTCAGGCAGCGACTGGAACAGGGAGAAATTGCAGAACACCCGATCAGCCAGCAGGTCATCGAGCCGATCGACGAGCTCACGGTGCCGCCTCGACCCCAGGCGCAACTCGGTGCGCACCTGCTGGGCGATGGCAAGAAACAGCGTCTCCGCCCGGGCGCGCTGGGCCAGCGTGAAGCGGCCCTGGGCAAATCGCTCCTGTGCCTCGTCGAGGTAGCGCTCGGCGGCCTGCAGGCGCTGCGGCAGACCGCTGATGTCGCCTTCTGCGAGCAGCCGGAAGAGGCGGACCAACAACTCGTCCTCGTCCGGTGCCACCGTCGGCCTGGCGTCCGCGGGTCGCTCGCGGTCGATCACCTCGGTCAGCAGGACGGCATGATGCGCGGTCAGGGCGCGGCCCGACTCGCTGAACACCATCGGTTGCGGCACGCCCTGTTCGTCGCAGACCCGCTGCAACGGCCGCAGCACCTCATCTGCGTAGGCCGCGAGGTCGTAGTTGATCGAGCAGTCGGTGCTCGCGCGGCTGCCCTCGTAGTCGATGCCGAGACCGCCCCCGACGTCGACCACCTGCAGCGGCGCACCGAGCCGGCGCAGTTCCGCGTAGAGTCGAGCGACCTCGCCCATTCCGCGATGGATATCCCGCAGGTCGGGGATCTGCGAGCCGATATGTGAATGCAGCATCACCAACCGATCCAGCGCATCGGCCGATCGGAGACGCTCGACCAGGTCGATCACCTGGGTCGCCGACAGTCCGAACTTCGACTTGGCCCCGCCGGAGTTCTGCCATTTTCCCGCGGCCACGGCGGCCAGCCGGACACGCACCCCCAGCAGTGGCGGTATGCCGAGTGCCGCGGATTCGGCCAGGACGAGATCGAGCTCGCCCGGTTTCTCGATCACGATGTAGACCGCGTGGCCGAGTCGCTGCCCGACTAGCGCCAGCCTGGCGTACTCACGGTCCTTGTAGCCGTTGCAGACGATCACCGCGTTCGACGGCGCGCTGGCAAGGACCGCCATCAATTCGGGTTTGCTGCCGGCCTCCAGCCCGATGCAAGCGCCTCCCCCGGCGACCAGTTCATCGACCACGCTGCGCTGCTGATTGACCTTGATCGGGTAGATCGCCCGGTATCCACCGCGGTAGTCCAGGCGTTCCGCGGTCTGCCCAAACGCCGCGCAGAGCGACTGCACCCGGTCACGCAACACATCGTTGAAGCGCACCAGCACCGGCAGCCGCAGGCCGGCGTCGACCAGGCGACCGGCCAGTTCGTACAGATCCACGGCCTGGTCGCTGGCCGGATGCGGACGGACGGTGGCATGGCCCGCGGCGTTGATACCGAAGTAGCCCTCGCCCCAGCGCTCGACGCCATAGGTCTGCGGGACAGGTTTCGCTATGACAGCCATCGGGCCCCCCTGAACGTAGCAGCCTGTATTATCGATTAACGGCAGCTCACACGCACCCGCCGGCCGCTTGCACCGCGCGGCCGGACGGTCTTATCGTCGTGCGCATTAGTTACCTTTGGCCGCGGGGACGCGCGATGACGCTGAACGACGACTGGGTGACCGAGATCTGCGAGGACGGCGGCTCGGCCTTTTCATTGCGCAAGTCCGAAAAGGTCTTCGATCGCCAGTCGGACTACCAGCGGGTCGAGGTCTACCAGACCGACACCTACGGCAAACTGATGATGATCGACGGCTGCACGATGGTGAGCAGCCGCGAGAATTTCATCTATCACGAGATGATCAGCCATCCGGCGCTGTTTCTGCATCCTGATCCGCGCCATGTCGCGATCATCGGCGGCGGCGACTGCGGCACGCTGTGCGAGGTCCTAAAGCATACGGAGGTCGAGAAGGCCATCCAGATCGACATCGACGCGGTGGTGACCGAGGCCGCCCTCGCGCATTTCCCCGAGCTGTGCAGCGCCAACTCAGACCCGCGGGCCGAGTTGCTGTTCAGCGACGGGATCCAGTGGATCAAGCGGGCGCCCGCCGCATCGCTCGACCTGATCATCGTTGACTCCACCGATCCGGTCGGCCCCGGCGAAGTGCTGTTCACCGCCGAATTCTATGCCGCCTGCCACAGCGCGCTGCGCGAAGGCGGACTGATCGTGCAGCAGAGCGAATCGCCGTTGATCCACCTGCCGGTGATCGAGCGGATGTACCGACGACTGGCCGGGGCCGGATTCGGTGACGCCCGCACGCTGTTCTTCCCGCAGCCGATCTACCCGACCGGCTGGTGGTCGGCGACCATTGGTGGCAAGGGCAACGACCTGACCGGGTTCCGCGAAGGGGATGCGATGGAGCCGCCGTTCGAAACCAGCTACTACAACGCCGAGATCCACTGCGCGGCGTTCGCCGAGCCGGCATTCTTCAAGACGGCCCGGTCCGAATGGCTCACGGCTTCTGACGTTCCAGAGTGACGAACGCGAAAGCGAATGCATGGCGCTGATCGGCGTCGTGCTGTTCGCGCGCCACCTCGCGCCACGCGGTATCGTCCAACGATGGGAAGAAGGCGTCGCCGTCGACCTCGGTATCGACCAGCGTCAGATACAGGCGGTTGGCAATCGGCAGGGTCTGCTCGTAGAGATCCGCACCGCCGATGATCATGATCTCGTCGACATCGCCGGCGAGCTGCAACGCCTCGTCGAGGCTCGACGCCACCAGTGCGCCGTCGGCGGCAAACGCCGGGTTGCGGGTGACCACGATATGGGTGCGATGAGGCAACAGGCCGGGCAGCGAATCCCAGGTCTTTCGACCCATCAGGATCGGCTTTCCCATTGTCAGCCGCTTGAAACGGGCGAGGTCGGCCGGCAGATGCCAGGGCAGACGATTGGCGCGCCCGATGACCCGGTTGTTGGCCAGGGCGGCGATGATCGACAGGTTGATTCGCGGCTGCATCCGCGCAGTCTATCAACCGTGACAGCGGGCGGAGATTCGGCTAGGCGGCGGCGTCGGTGCCTTCCGGGAACAGTTCCTCGTCGGCGTCGATCAACATCTCGATGATCACCTCGACCTGCTCCGGCGCATCCTCCGCCAGCGCGAGCAGTTCGCTACCGTCGATGTCCAGTTCGTTACTCATGCCGGCTGACCTTTTGATATCCGAAAGTTATTACTTAATGAAATAATTAAGAAACCCTTTCAACCGGCGGGATGATCACCCGGGGCGGGGCCGGCTGCCAATGCGTTTCGTCAATCCGCTGTGGTTTCGCAGCGCTGCGGTCTCAGACCGCGATCGGTGCCTTGATATGGGGGTGATGCCGGTAGTCGCGCAACGCGATGTCTTCGTAGCCGAACGCAAAGACATCTTGCACGTCCGGGTTCAGCTGCAACATGGGCCTTGGGTAGGGTTCCCGTGCGAGTTGCTCGTCCGCCTGCTTGAGATGATTGAGATAGAGATGTGCATCACCGAGCGTATGGACGAACTCCCCCGGCCCGAGATCACAGACCTGGGCCAACAGGTGTGTCAGCAGGGCGTAGCTCGCAATATTGAACGGCACCCCGAGAAAGACATCGGCGCTGCGTTGATAGAGCTGGCACGAAAGCCTACCGCCGGCGACGTAGAACTGGAAAAAGGCATGGCAGGGTGCCAGCGCCATACGCCCTGCCCCGACGTTGGCCTGCGGCGACTGGCTCTCATCGGGCAGGTCCGCCGGATTCCAGGCCGAGACGATGATGCGGCGCGAATCCGGGTTGCGGCGGATCTGGTCGACGACCTGTGCGATCTGATCGAGGTGTCGTCCATCCGGCGTAGGCCAGTTGCGCCACTGGTAACCATAGACCGGGCCGAGATCGCCGTTGTCGTCGGCCCATTCGTCCCAGATCCGCACCCCGTTTTCCTTCAGGTAGCGGGTATTGGTCTCGCCCTTCAGAAACCACAGCAATTCGTGCACCACCGACTTGAAGTGGATCTTCTTGGTCGTGACCAGCGGAAATCCGTCGGCCAGATCGAAGCGCATCTGGTGACCGAAGATCGAACGCGTCCCGGTGCCGGTGCGATCGGCCTTTTCATGGCCCTCGTCGCGCACCTTTCTGAGAAGCTCGAGGTACTGTTTCATCGAAGCGGCTCGCGGCGATAAGCCAACAGGAAGATCACAAGGCCGACCAGAATCATCGGCAACGACAGCAGATGGCCCATGGTAACCCAGCCCCATGCCAGGTAGCCGATGTGGGCATCCGGCATGCGCACGAACTCGACCAGGCTGCGAAACACGCCATAGCCGATCAGGAACAGGCCGGAAACGGCGGCGATCGGTCGCGGCCGCGCGCTGAACCACCACAACAGCGCGAACAGTACCAGCCCTTCGAGGGCCGCCTGGTAGAGCTGCGACGGGTGTAGTGGCGGCGTCAACGCTGTCCCGGGCGGCAACAGCAGCTTGTTCCAACACAGCCCCGGCAGCCGCTCGCACGAGACCTGCATGGCCCAGGGCACGGCTGCCGGTGCGCCCCACAACTCGCCGTTGATGAAATTGCCGATCCGACCGGCGAACAGGCCAAGCGGCACCAAGGGCGCGATGAAATCGGTCAATGCGAAGAACGGCCGGCCGACGCGGCGTCCATACAACCACATGGCCACCAACACGCCCAGGAAACCGCCGTGGAAGGACATGCCGCCCTCCCAGACCCGCAGCAGGCGCAGCGGATCGGTCAGCCAGCCGTCAAAACCGTAGAACAGGATATAACCGAGACGCCCGCCGACGATGACCCCGAGCGCACAGTAGAACAACAGGTCATCAACCTGGGCGCGGGTGATCGGGGCACCATCGCGGGCTGCCCGGAGACGGCCCAGCCACCAGGCCAGCCCGAAGCCAACCAGGTACATCAGGCCGTACCAGCGCACGGCCAGTGGGCCGAGCTGCAGGGCGACCGGGTCAATGTCAGGGAACATCATGCGCGGCGAGTGTAGGGCACTTCATCGACCGGGTACACGCCGCTGTCCAGCCCGCTGCTGAAGGACATGGTTGCATCGCCGTCAACCGGCAACTTAGTCTGTGCCGGGCAGCCGGAGTCCCTGATGCATACCTTAGGCAGGCTAGTCGTCCTGTTTTTCCTGATCAGCACCCTGGCGCTCGCCGCAGCGTTATGGTTCGCCCTGTCACGCCAACCGCTGGTCTCGGAAACGCTGCGCTACTCCCCCGAAGACGTTGCCCGCGCCGAGCGGCTGATCCGCAACAACGATCCCAGACGTCTGGCACCGGGCACACGCTATGCCGTTGAGTTGTCCGATGATGATCTGAATCGGCTCGGCGGCTATCTGATCCAGAGTACGACCGGTGCTCGAAGCAGGATCGAGATATCGGACGACACGCTGCACGTTCGGGTCACGCACAGCCTTACCCAACTGCCGATGCGGCCCTACCTGAACGTCGAGATCGACCTGATCGATGCAGGCCGCAGCCTGCAGGTCAGCCACGCTCGTGTCGGGGCCTTGCGCCTGCCGGCGTCATTGGTGGATTGGGCGGCAAGGCGGGCCATCGCAACCCTGTTGTCGGATGAACGCCTGCGGCTATCGGTTGCGAGCATCGACGCCGTCGTAGTCGGTTCAGAGGGGCTGCGGCTCGAGTACACCTGGCATCCGTCGGTGATCGACGACGCCGCAGAGACACTGCTCGCGCGGATGGATCAGGTCGCGTTGCGCCATTACCACGACCGTCTGGTCGAACTGCAACAACAGGGGATCGGACTGCGCGGCAGCCTTAGCAGCGTGTTGCAGCCGCTGTTCAACGATGCGCTCGAGCGCAGTCAACGCAATGATCCGGCAACGGAGAATGCCGCATTGATCAGCCTGCTCAGCGCCTGGGCGAACCGCGGCCTCGAGCGGCTGGTCCCGGGCCAGCTCGCACGCCCCGGCCGCTTCAGGCTGACATTGCGCGGCCGGCACGACTTCGCCAAGCATTTTCTGATCTCGGCCGCGCTGTCAGCGCGCGGAGACAGCGCGCTCTCGAACGCGGTGGGACTGGTCAAGGAGATCATCGACACGGATCGGGGCTCGGGTTTCAGCTTCACCGATATCGCCGCGGACTTCGCCGGCAGCCGGTTCGGTGAACTGGCGGTGGACGATGCGGCCGCGCGCACGCTGCAGGCCCGTATCGCCGCCGGGGTCAGCGACGATGAGTTGATGCCTTCGACCAGCGACCTGCCCGACCATATGGACGGCGCCGAATTCGAACGGCGTTTCGAGCGCGTAGGCAGCCCGGCCTACGAGGCCATGATGAACGAGATAAGACAGCGCGTCGCGGCACTCGAACTGTATCGCTGACGATCGCATTACGCCGGCAAAATCTGCCCTAAATTCCTGAGTTTCCTGGAGTACTCAAGTTTCGCCCTGCCACGCCGTTAGCTCTTGCACAACACTTCTTCGACAAGCGACGGCGAGAGTTGGCTATGAGGCTCGTAGGCATGAACGGAACGAAGGTAATCCCGCACCATCTCCGGACACTCGGTGAACGTTTGCGTTACCGGCGTCGCCAGATGGGCTGGACCCAGGAACAGCTGGCAGTGCAGGCCGGGACCAACCAGGCGGTGATTCAGAAGATCGAAAACGGCAAGAGCCTGCGCCCGCGCAAGATTGACGAGATAGCCGCTGTACTCGACGTAAACCCGGCCTGGTTGATGTTCGGCGATGAGAAAGCCACGCCGCTGACCGATGAAGCCCGCGAGATCGCCGAGATCTGGATGACCCTGAGTGAAGGCGAGCGGGAGAGAGTGCGCAGCGAGATCCGGCTGCTCGCCGGACGCCGCATGTCATCCTGAGCGCGTCTACTGGGTCGGCAAGACCCTGACCGTGAATGCCTTGAGATAGCCCGTTTCAGGTATCGCCGGATGCAAAGGATGATCCGGCCCCTGGTACCCCCGCCGCAAGACCTGCAGACTCCGATCCGCATGACGCGCTGCCTGTTGCAGCGTCCTCAGTAAATCATCGCCACTGAAGTGGAACGAGCAGGACGCGCTGACCAGCAGACCGTCCCGCTGCAACAGTCCGAGGGCCGCCTCGTTGAGCCGGCGATAGGCCAACATCCCTTCCTTGCTGTCTTTGCGTCGCTTGATGAAGGCCGGGGGGTCCAGGACGACCAGATCGTAGCACTCGCCGGCCGCGCGCTGCTGCCGGATGACCTCGAATGCATCACCGCGCAGGCCGCTCACGCGTTCCTCGACGCCGTTCAACGCGGCGTTCCGGTGGAGCAGATCGAGCGCCGACTCCGAGGCGTCGACCGCGACGACCTGGTCTGCACCCGCGGCAGCCGCCTGGATCGACCAGGCGCCGACGTAGCTGCAGACATCGAGGACGCGCCGACCGGCAACCAGATGCCTGAACGCCTGGCGGTTCGGCGCCTGGTCGTAGAACCACCCGGTCTTCTGACCGGTGCCGGGCGATACGAGGAAACGGCAGCCGCCCTCCTCGACGAGCAGGTGCTCCGGCAGCTCGCCGAATGCGAGTTCCACGTAGCGGTCGAGACCTTCGGTCGCGCGGCCGGCACCGTCGTTGCGCAACAACACCCCCGCCGGCCGCAGTACCTCGACCAGGGCATCGACCAGGGCCTCGCGGTGTCGTTCCATGCCCGCGGTGGTGACCTGAACGACGAGATGATCACCGTAGCGATCGACGATGACACCAGGCAGCGCGTCGCCCTCGCTGAACAACAGACGATAGTTGGGCGTTCGGTACAACCTTTCGCGTAACGCCAGGGCC
>JASFVZ010000383.1:0-3400 GCA_050049565.1 Chromatiaceae bacterium
AGCACATGGGTCGTCCGGCCTGCGGCGCGCGGTATCGCAACGGAGTAGTGTCGCGAGCGTGTTATATTTCAGGGCTTTAGACCAATGCTCACAGCTCGTTATGCACGAACCGGCGGCCGAGCTATTCGCCTACCGACAACATTGGGCACACAAGCTCGGTACCGCGCCGTTTCTGCCGATGTCCCGCGACGAAATGGACGAGCTTGGCTGGTCCGAGTGCGACATCATCCTGGTGACCGGCGACGCCTATGTGGATCATCCGAGTTTCGGCATGGCGGTCGTCGGCCGCCTGCTCGAGGCGCAGGGCTTCCGCGTCGGGATCATCGCCCAGCCCGATTGGCATGACGCAGCGGACTTCGCACGACTCGGCCGTCCTACCCTGTTTTTCGGTATCACGGCCGGCAACATGGATTCGCTGGTCAATCACTACACGGCCGAGCGTCGGAGGCGGTCCGACGATGCCTACACCCCTGGCGGCCTGCACGGCAGCAGACCGGACCGTGCGGTCATTGTCTACGCACAGCGTTGTCGCGAGGCGTTTCGCGATGTGCCTATCGTCATCGGCGGAATCGAGGCCAGCCTGCGGCGCATCGCCCACTTCGACTATTGGCAGGAAAAGGTCCGCCGCTCCGTCCTGCTCGATGCGAAGGCCGATATGTTGCTGTACGGCAATGCCGAGCGTGCGATCGTTGCACTGAGTCATCGTCTGGCCGCAGGCGAGCGCATCGACCAAGTCACCGACCTCCGCGGTACCGCCTTTGCACGAAGCTCACCTGACCCACGGTGGACGGTGATCGACTCGACGGACGTCGAGCGTCCCGGTCGGCTGCAGCCGCCGGCAGATCCCTATGCCGAGCGCCAGACAGCAGGAACCGAAAGCACCCGGCCGGGCTCCGCTCCGATGGTGACCCTGTCCAGTCGCCCCAAGGGCAGCGACCGGCGGCACGAAGCGGTCAGGCTGCCGAGCTTCGAAGCGGTTCGCGATGACCCGGTGCTGTATGCGCATGCGTCGCGCGTGCTGCACCTCGAATCGAACCCGGGCAACGCCAGACCGCTGATCCAAAGGCATGGCAACCGCGATGTCTGGATTAACCCACCGCCACAGCCTTTGCGGACCCCGGAGCTGGACCGGGTCTTCGAACTGCCCTATCAGCGCGTCCCGCACCCGGCCTACCGGGGCGCCCGGATTCCGGCTTATGAAATGATCCGCTTTTCGGTCAACATCATGCGTGGCTGCTTCGGCGGCTGTTCTTTCTGTTCGATTACCGAACACGAAGGACGCATCATCCAGAATCGATCGGAACAGAGCATCCTGCGCGAGATCGCGGCCATCCGGGACCAGACACCCGGCTTCACCGGGACCATCTCCGACCTCGGTGGCCCGACCGCCAACATGTGGCGCCTGCATTGCAAGGACCGCAAGATCGAGGCGAGCTGCCGGCGGCTCTCCTGCGTCTATCCCGGCATCTGCGCCAACCTCAAGACCGACCAGATGCCGCTGGTACGCCTGTATCGGAAGGCACGTGCCCTACCCGGCATCAAGCGCGTATTGATCGCGTCGGGCCTGCGTTATGACCTCGCGGTCGAGACGCCGGAATACGTCAGGGAACTGGTGACCCATCATGTCGGCGGTTACCTGAAGATCGCGCCTGAACACACCGAACCCGGACCGCTGTCGAAGATGATGAAACCCGGCATCGGCACTTACGACCGGTTCAAGGCGCTGTTCGACCGCTACTCTCGCGCTGCGGGCAAAGAGCAGTACCTGATCCCCTACTTCATCGCGGCCCATCCGGGGACCGACGACGAAGACATGCTCGAACTCGCCCTGTGGCTGAAACGCAATGGCTTTCGCGCGGATCAGGTCCAGGCATTCCTGCCGTCACCGATGGCGCTCGCCACGGCGATGTGGCACAGCGGTCGCAATCCGTTGCAGAAGGTGACACGTTCCGGACCCAGGGTACCGACACCGAAGGGACGCCGTCAGCGGCGGTTGCACAAGGCATTCCTGCGGTACCACGACCCGGAGAACTGGCCGCTGCTCCGCGAGGCGCTGCAGCGCATGGGGCGCGCCGACCTGATCGGCAACGGCAAGCGCCATCTGATACCCCGGTTTCAGCCCGCCGGCACGGGAGGCAGACCAGAGGGGGTGCGTAGCCCCGGGAACACCGAATCGGGCTCGCAACCTTTCCGGACCCGTCACCTCGATCCAGCTGCGCGGCGGGGACGCAGCAAAAGGCTCAGACGCCGATGACGACCGTCGACCGACGATACATCCCCAGCGCCTGGTCGGACCACACCGAAAATGGCCCGGTCATTGCCGGGACATAGCGACTCAGCATGCGAATCAGCGATTACATGACGCGCAAGCTGGTCACCGCCAGTCCGGAAGACGGCGTACGTGAGACCTTCTTCAAGATGCGCGAGGCCGGCATACGTCACCTGCCGGTCCTCGACGGCGCGCAACTGGTCGGCATGCTCAGCGATCGTGACCTTCGTCGGCCTGACTGGGTCGACGAGGCCCCTGACCTGTCGCACGACTATCAGCTCGACGATCATCTCTCGGTCGGTGACCTGATGAGCCGGCATCCGATCTCGGTCCATACCTATGACCCGCTGGAGAAGGCCTGTGCCTTGATCGACGAGCACGGCTATGGTGCCCTGCCCGTGCTCGACAAGGGCAACCACCTGGTCGGCATCATCAGTAAAGCCGACCTTGTCCGCGCGTTGTCGAAGCTGCTCGAGACCCATCACCTGCGTGCGGGCTAGTGGGCTGCTCGTTCGAGTACAGCCAGAAATCATAGCCGTCAGGGAAACTGTCCGAGCGGCCGAACAGTGATCCGCAGCTCAGCGCGAGCCCGGCGAACTACAGGCTGTCCAACTGCACCACCGGCACGAGTCTGCGCTCGACCCGGGTGACGGCGAACCGACCGGGCTCGATCACGAAGCCCGCATGATCAAGAGCCTGCCACAGCTGGCACAGACCGGTCGCCGGCCGGTCCCGCCGTCGGTTGGCCAAGCGCCTCAGTCGGGCAGCTTGACGGCAACCCGGACAACCCTGTTGAAGCCACAGCCGGGCAGGGCGATTCGTCGTATGCTTCCGGCATGGGTAAATCGAGTCATCTGCTGTCCTGCGCCCTCCTGATCCAGCTGTTTCTTTCCTCATCCGGCATAGCAAGTCCACCGACGCGTGTCGTCACGGTTCCGCTCGAGACCGTTCTCGAGACACCGAGGTATGACGCGCCGGCGACCGTAGTCGCACGCGATGCACCGAGTGTCGCCGCCGAGGTCAGCGCGACGGTGGTCGAGGTGCCGGTGATCATCGGCGACCAGGTCGAGCCCGGCGACCTGCTGGTCCGCCTCGACTGTGCCCGATTTGAAGTGCAGCGCGATATCGCAC
>JASFVZ010000382.1:0-3400 GCA_050049565.1 Chromatiaceae bacterium
CTCTGAAAGACACAACGCCACTTAGAGCGCTCATCGCAAAGCACGTTACAGCAGAGACGTTGAAACGTGTCGCCGCAGCATATGAAGATAATCGGCTTCTGGTTGTCGGAACCACCAATATCGATTATGCCCAAACCTGGGTTTGGAACATGTCGCTGATCGCGAAAGCAGGAGATTTGGCACTCTATCGAAAAGTGTTACTGGCCTCGGCCTCATTCCCTATTGTCTTTCCGCCTGTCGAAATTGACGGTCACCTGTTTGTCGATGGAGCCGCTCGGTCAAATGTAGTAGTTGTCGGTATGGGCGGTACGAAGAAACCCAAGCCACCGCTTTATGGTCCGGGCAACATATACGTCATAGATAACGGCAGGCTTAATCATGCACCTGAGGCCTTGCGACGGGCACTGGGAGAGGTTGCAGCGACGACGGTCAGTGTCATGATGGACCAGTCGATGCAAACTGCTCTAACCCGATCATATTTTGGGGCGCGGTTGTTAGGTTACAACTTCAAACTGGTGGCAATCCCGGATGATGTCGACGTCGGTAATGATCCGCTAGCCTTTGACCCACAACAGATGCGTGCGGCATTCGACGCTGGGCGTGCTCTCGCAAAGCAGCCTGATCCATGGTCGCTGGCGCCGCCGAATCTTGGCGATGTTCCCGCTTGGGCGCTCAAATCGATAGAAGAAAGTCTTTAATTCAAGCCTCTCGAAAGTTGCTGCCGATCACGCCGTTAGGTCGGCTTTTGGTAAGGATTGTCAGATGCCTGCCAACAGCACGACCCTGTGACGATGAGATGTGATCAAAGGGTAGGCGTCTGACAATCCCCAGGGGAGGAAACCGCGGGACGCTGCCGCGTGTTGCAGGGAGTGCGCGTAGCTATGGGGATTTGAGTCGAATGAGACCGGCACTCGTCGCCCAAGTGACGGGTGATTTTGCCGCGCGATCGTGTCGAGGGTGCTGAAGACAGCGTCGAGGCGCATGGTTGCTCGCGGCCGATGGTGATCATTCGGTCGATTTGGTACCGCACGCCTGTCTGTCCCCCTTTCGGCTCCGGTCGAAGTCGATGATGCTGATACCTGCGTGGCATATTAGGGGTCACTTTCATCCGACGATCCCCGCATCGGGAGGTGCGCGAATGGCGCGTCTCGGTGGCAGGATCTCGATGATGACCATCGCGGCCCGGCAATCCGGGCAGATGTAGGTCGTCGACTGATCGCTAACGCGGGCGGGTTCCTGATCGCATTCCGTTTGATCGCCGGTCGCCGCTGACAGCGGCTCCGCATCTTCGGTGCTCAGTAACCTGCGGATCTTGGCGAGGCGGTCGCGCCGCTGTCCGTTAGCCATGAAGCCGTAGTGACGAATGCGGTGAAAGCCCGTTGGTAGGATATGGAGCAGAAACCGGCGGATGAATTCATCGGCGCTCAGCGTCATCACCCGGTGCTTGGTTCTACCCTTGGCGCGGTAATCTTTCCAACGGAAGGTCACATTATCGTCGTCCATGGCAATCAGACGGCGGTTGGCAATCGCCACACGGTGGGTGTAGCGCGCCAGGTAACGCAGCACAGCCTTGGGGCCGGCAAAGGGACGCTTGGCGTAGACCACCCATTCCTGATCGCGCATCGGTTTGAGCCATGCGTCGAATGCCGCTGGATCGTCTAAACTGGCATGGTCGCCGAAGAAGTGCAGCTCACCGTCGCGCTGACAGTGCGTCAGGGCGTCGAGAAAGCGGCGGCGAAACAGCCTTGAGAGCACCCGTACGGGCAGGAAGAAGCCGGGGCGACACGCCACCCAGCGCTCGCCGTCCAGGGACAGGCCGCCACCCGGTACGATCCCATGCACATGCGGGTGGTGTGTCAACGCCGAGCCCCAGGTATGCAACACCAAGGTCGCACCAATACGGGCGCCCAAGTGACGCGGATCCGCCGCCAGCGTCTGTAATGTGTCGGCGGCGGCCTTGAACAGCACGTCGTAGATGACCGCCTTGTTGGTGTAGGCGATGTCAGCGATGGGTGCCGGCAGGGTAAAGACCAGATGGTAGTACTCGACCGGCAGTAGATCGGCCTCCCGGTCGTCGAGCCAGCGCTGCGCGGCACTCCCCTGGCACTTGGGACAGTGCCGATTGCGGCAGGAGTTATAGGCAATCTCCTGGTGGCCACACGCTGAGCAGCGCAACACATGGCCACCCAGAGCCGCGCTGCGGCACGACTCGATCGCCGACATCGCCTTGAACTGCCCCAGGCTAATGCGGCCACGGTGTGCCGCACGCCAGACAGGCCCATGCCTGCGCAAGATATCCGCAACCTCCAAGGACGGGCGCATGACAACCGCCCGAGTCGGTCACACAGTCTCCAGCGGACTGATGACCGCGCGCAGCACCTCGGTCGCCACGTGCGTGTAGCGGGCCGTTGTCTCCAGTTTGCGATGGCCAAGCAATACCTGAATGACCCGGATGTCGACGCCTTGCTCAAGTAAATGAGTCGCGAACGAATGCCTTAAGGTATGCATCGACACGCGCTTATCGATATCCGCCGCAGCGGCAGCGGCGTGAATGGCGCGATTGAGCTGTCGCGGCGTCAGGGGGTTGACCGGATTCTTGCCGGGGAACAACCAACCTCGGTCCAGCATCTTGCCTTTCGCCCGGCCTTCCAACCACCAGGACCGTAAACACGCGAGCAGGACGGGCGATAACAAGGCATAGCGATCTTTGCGGCCTTTGCCCTGGACGACGCGCAGCCGCATGCGCTCACTATCGACATCGGTGACGCTCAGCCCGACCATCTCACTGGCGCGCAACCCGGCCCCGTAGGCGACAGAGAACGCCGCTTTGTACTTCAGACGACGCGTCGCGGCGATCAGCCGCCCCGCCTCCTCTTTACTCAACACAACGGGGAGGCGACGCGGTACCGGCAGGTGTCGTACCTTGACCAGCACCTCGGGCCGCTCCAGCGTGACCTCGAAGAAGAACCTCAGTGCGGTGATCGTGGCGTTCCAGGTGATCGCCGACATGCCTTGATCGACCGAAAACAGCTGGAACTGCCGGAGATCTTCCGCCGTTGCCTGGTCCGGAGAGCGCTTCAGGAACTGGGCAAACCGCTTGACCGCGCGAACGTAGTCGATCTGCGTCTTCGGCGCCAAACGACGCATGCGCATATCGTCCAGCATACGTTGACGAAGTGGGCTGATGGTATTCGTGGTTTCAGTCATCGGGATGCTCCCTACATTGAGCGAGGCGGATTGCCTCAATTCTCAACATAGGAAACAGCCCAGATGCCGGCGACTCTCACCCTATACCGATCGGAGCCCCCCTACCGCGGTAGCGGTTTAGTCGTGCGCCCACGAGGGTGCCGTATCAGCACGGTGAAAGTCCGTGTCGGAGGAAACCACAACTCCGTAGCCG
>JASFVZ010000073.1:0-7946 GCA_050049565.1 Chromatiaceae bacterium
TCTATGCCGCGACAATCCTGCTCGTCGTCGGTCTGGCGCGCCGGATCATGCTCTATTGGAGAACACCGGCACCGCTGAAGATCCCGACGACACCGGCACCGGTGTCGCAGGGTGGTGTGGTGCTTCGGATGTTTCGCGAAGTCGTTTTTTTCGAAAGCCTCTTCAAGTCCACCAAATGGACCTGGTTGTTCGGATGGCTTTTCCATGTGGCGCTGTTCGCCGTCTTGTTCCGGCACCTGCGCTATTTCAGTGACTCCGAACTGATTCTCGGTGTGGTTGCCTTCGTCAGCCCGGTGTTCAAGTACCTGGCATTCGCGATGATTGCCGGGCTGGTCGGTCTCTGGGCACGACGACTGTTCGTCGACCGCGTCCGCTATATCTCGGCGCCATCAGATCACCTGATGCTGATGCTGCTTCTGTTGATCGGTGTGAGCGGGGCTGCCACGACCTTCGTCGCACACACCGACGTGGTAGCCGTGAAAGGGTTCTTCCGGGCGCTGATGACTTTCGATTTCGCCGGCATGCCGAATCTGCCGACGGATCCTTTGATGGTCCTACACCTCTTCCTGGTCGCGTTGTTGATGATCATTTTTCCGGTCAGCAAGCTGTTGCATGCGCCCGGGGTCTTCTTCAGCCCGACTCGTAATCAGATCGACAACCCCCGCGAGCAGCGTCACGTCGCCGACTGGGCGCGCAGGCTCGAACAGTAAGGCGGAGACAGGTCAGCGCTAATGGCTAAAGCAGACTTCGAGATCCCCGAGCTCCAGGAATACCCAGAGATTCCAGCTGTCGTGCCGGGCACGATGGCGCACAGCAAACCGTTTATTGCGAAGGCCGAGTTCCAGACGCCGCTCAATTTTCCGGGCGAATTGCCGGACGACTGGCAGAAACAGGCGATCGACGCGATGGGCGACCTGCTCGGCAAGTACCGGTCGCTGCAGGTCTACCTGGACTCGTGCGTTAAGTGCGGCGCCTGCACCGACAAGTGCCATTACTACCTAGGCACGCAGGACCCGAAGAACATGCCGGTCGGGCGCCAGGACCTGCTGCGTAAGGTCTATCGCCGCTACTTCACCTTCGCCGGCAAGTATTTTCCCAAGCTGGTCGGTGCCGAGGATCTCACCCGGGAGGTGCTCGACGACTGGTACAGCTACTTCCATCAGTGCTCGCAGTGTCGGCGCTGTTCGGTGTTCTGTCCGTATGGCATAGATACCGCCGAAATCTCGATGGCGGCGCGCGAGATCATGGATCGGATCGGCGTCGGACAGAAGTACTGCAACGAGATCATCGGCAAGGTCTTCAAGATCGGCAACAACCTCGGGCTGCCCGAGATGGCGCTGGCCGACACGCTCGAGGGCCTGGAGGAAGACGTCGAGGATGAGACCGGCGTGGCGGTCAAGTACCCGCTCGACAAGAAGGGCGCCGACATCCTGCTGGTCACGCCTTCGGCCGACTTCTTCGCCGAGCCGCACGTCGACGGCCTGATCGGCTATGGCAAGGTCTTTCACGAGGCGGGCGTCTCCTGGACCCTGAGCTCGAAAGCCTCCGAGGCGGCCAACTTCGGGATGTTCATTGGGTCCTACGAGAACATGCGCCGCGTATCGCTGCGGATCCGTGAGGCGGCACTGGAATTGGGCGTCAAGCGGATCATCTTCGGCGAATGCGGGCACGCCTGGCGGGTTGCCTACAGTTTCCTGAACACGCTGGCAGGCCCGTTCGATTTCCTCGATCCGAAATACCCGGTGCCTCAGCATGTGCTCGAGTTCACCTGGAACGAGATCCAGAAAGGCACGCTGAACATCGACAAGTCGGCAAACGACGACATGGTCGTGACCTTTCACGATTCGTGCAACGTCGCGCGGGCCTCGCGCATGGGTGACGAGCCGGGCGGTCAGTTCAAGATCCCGCGCAACGTCATCAAGGCGGTGTGCAACAACTTCGTCGACATGGCGCCGGAGACCATCCACGAGAAGACATTCTGCTGCGGCGGCGGCGGTGGCCTGCTGACCGACGACCTGATGGAACTTCGGGTCAAGGGCGCGAAGCCGCGCATGGAGGCGTTAAAGAACGTCATCGAGGAGCACGGCGTGACCAATATGGCGGCGATCTGTGCGATCTGTAAGTCGCAGTTCACCAAGGTGCTGCCGTATTACGGCCTCGACATGGACATGATCGTCAGCGTCCATCAGTTGGTGTCGAACGCGATCGTCCTGACCGGGCAGAACGTCGACGATGACGATGAAGACTCGGCGGAGGACGCGGCCTGACGTCGCGGCACCGAACAATCGCAACACTACGGATCCACAGCGGATCATTGGGCACATAAGTAAGGAGCATTTCAGATGGCAACTCCGAGCGAAGAGATGGATACCAAACTCACTTGGCGGCGTTTCGAAGACGGCGACCATACGTGGGGATCTTTTACTGACAAGATCTTCAACGAAGATACCTCGCACAAGTGCCCGACCTATGTGCACAAGACACCGCCCTGCCAGGGTTCCTGCCCGTCGGGCGAGGACATCCGGGGATGGCTGGCAATCGTGCGCGGCCAGGAGAAGCCGGCCGAAGGCATGGAGATGGGCGAGTACGCATTCCGCCGCTCGACCGATGCCAACCCCTTCCCATCGATGATGGGGCGCGTCTGCCCGGCGCCATGTCAGGACGGCTGCAACCGCAACGAGGTCGAGGATTTCGTCGGCATCAACGCGGTCGAGCAGTGGATCGGCGACAACGCCCTGGCCCAGGGCTACAAGTTCGAGGCGGGTGAAAGCACCGGTAAAAAAGTGGCCGTGATCGGCGGTGGACCGGCCGGCATGGCGGCAGCGTATCAGCTGCGTCGCAAGGGCCACGGGGTGACGGTTTTCGAGTCGCAGCCGGAGCTCGGCGGCATGATGCGCTATGGCATCCCGAACTACCGGATCCCGCGCGACAAGCTCGCCGGCGAGATCCAGCGGATTCTCGATATGGGCGACATCGAGGTCCGCACTGGCACGCGGGTCGGTGAAGACGTCAAGGTCGAGGACCTCGAGAAAGATTTCGATGCCATCCTCTGGGCGGTCGGTTGCTGGACCGGCCGTGGCCTGCCGGTGCCCGGCTGGGACGGCACGCCGAACTGCGTCTCGGGTGTCGCGTTCCTCAAGGCCTTCAACGAGGGCCGCATGAAGGTCACCGCTGACAAGGTCGTGTGTGTCGGCGGTGGCGACACCTCGATCGACGTCGTCTCGGTCGCGCGTCGTCTCGGTCACATCGAGCAAACCAACCCGACCGATCGCCCCGAGTTGGTGGTCCAGGACGGCTTCGTCGCGCACGACTCGGCGATCACGGCCGCTGCCCAGGGTGCAGAGGTCACGCTGACCTCGTTGTTCCCGAAGGAGAACATGACCGCCGCCGAGCACGAAGTGCACGACGCGCTGCACGAGGGAGTGACCATTCTCGACGGTGTAATGCCGGTCGAGGTGATCGTCGGCGAGGACGGGCGCGCCACGGCGCTGAAGATCGCCAAGTGTTCCATGGAGGATGGTCGACCGACGCCGGTCGAAGGCACCGAGCAGACCATCGAGGCGGATCTCATCGTCTCGGCCATCGGCCAGGGCGGCGATCTCTCCGGTCTCGAGGTGCTGGACAACGGTCGCGGTCTGATCAATGCCGACAGCTTCTACCAGGTGCCAGACCGTGAGAAGCACTTCGTCGCCGGTGACATCATCCGTCCGCACCTGCTGACGACCGCGATCGGCCAGGCGTCGATTGCCTGTGATTCGATCGACGAGTTCCTCAAGCATGAAGCGCACAAGAAGCGTCCGAAGGTCGATGTCCATCACTTTGACCTGGATCGCAAGTTGAAAGAGGCCGGCCTGACGCCCGACGAGTTCGACGTCAGTGAACGCGGCGATCTGCGCGGCACCTCGAGCGGCAAGTGGGCGATTCACAACTATGAGGACCGCTCGTTCGCTGAGGTGATCCCGCACGACGAATTGTTCCTCGGCCACTTCGACTACACCCCCCGTATCGCGCGCAAGGAAGAGGTGCCGACCGCCGACGATGTGCTCGGTCACTTCCACGAGCGTCTGATCGGTCTCGAGCAGGATCAGGCCGTCGAGGAGGCTAAGCGCTGCATGAGCTGCGGCATGTGCTTCGAGTGCGACAACTGCGTCATCTTCTGTCCGCAGGACGCGGTCTTCCGCGTCAAGAAGACCGAGTCCACGACCGGCCGGTACGTCGATACGGACTATGACCGCTGCATCGGCTGTCATATCTGTTCCGATGTCTGCCCGACCGGCTACATCAAGATGGGCCTTGGCGAGTAAGCAGCAGAGCAGAGAGCAGGTAGGGGCCGTAATGGCAATGAGTGTTAGACAGGGCCTGGTGCCGGTGCTGGGTGTGGTTGTCGCTTTGCTGATGACCGTGCTGGTGCCGGTGCAGGCAGCCGGTGTGGACGGCACGGCCAAGGCGGACGATCTGGACGCCTGTGTCGCGCCGACGCCATTCATGCGACGCAGTCACTTCGAGCTGATCAAGCATCAGCGCGACATCACCGTGCACGAAGGCATCCGCGTGACCGACGACAGCCTTGCGGGCTGTGTCGACTGCCACGTTCGCAAGGACGTATCGGGGGAACACGTCGCGATAAACGCGTCGGGTGAGTTCTGTGCCGCTTGCCATGAGTACACGGCGACCACGCTCGACTGTTTCACCTGTCATGCGACGACGCCGGTGGGGAACTGATCATGAGCCACGAAGATCAGCTGAGCGATCAGGCACGGCGAAAATTCCTCGCCAGGGCAACCGGGGTGACGGCCGCGGCTGCGCTTCCGGGTGTGCTGCTACAGAAGGTCGCGACGGCAAAGCCGCGTGATACGGCGGTGACCGACGACGTGCGGTACGGCATGCTGGTCGACACGAGCAAGTGTGTCGATGGCTGCAACAACGAGTGCGTGAGCGCCTGCGAAGAGGAAAACGGACTTAACATGCTGCTCAAGCCCGAAGGGGCGACTGACGAGCTGTGGGATATGCAGCGGCCGCGCTGGATCCGCACCGTAAAGCTGAAGAACAACCTCACCGGTCGGGTCACCAGCCTGCCAATGATGTGCCAACACTGCGAGCATCCGCCGTGCGTGGACGTGTGTCCGACCGGCGCTTCGTTCCAGCGCGCAGACGGCCTGGCCCTGGTCGATCGACACACCTGCATCGGTTGCCGATACTGCATGATGGCGTGCCCCTACAACGCCCGGTCGTTCATCCACGAGAACGTGAAATTGAAATCGACCGCAGTGCCGCGCGGCAAGGGCTGCGTCGAGAGTTGCACGCTGTGCGTGCATCGGCTTGACCAGGGGGGCACGACAACCGCCTGTCAGGATGCCTGCCCGCACGACGCCATCGTGTTTGGCGACCTGAAGGATCCCGAAAGCGCGGTGTCCAAGGCCATGGCGAGCAAACCCAATATACAGGTACGGGCCGATCTGAAGCTGAACACGGCCGTCCGCTACACGGATATTTAGGCCCCGACGAGAGTTCATCTGGCAATGCAAAAGATCCACTACCGCGAATGGGCCATCGAGGGTCCGCGTTACTGGGGGCTCCTGGCGGTGCTCGCGTCGATCATCGCCGTGGCGGGTATCGCCGTGCTGCACATGGAGCATGAGGGGCATTGGGTCACCGGGATGTCCAACCAGATCGTCTGGGGCATGCCGCACGTCTTCGCGATCTTTATGATCGTCGCCGCATCGGGTGCCTTGAACGTCGCTTCGATTGGATCGGTGTTCGGCCAGACGATGTACAAGCCGCTGGCGCGCCTGTCCGGTCTGATGGCGATAACCCTGCTGGTCGGCGGCCTGCTGGTGCTGGTGCTCGACCTGGGGCAACCGTCACGCCTGATCGTTGCGATGACGACCTACAACTTCAAGTCGATCTTTGCCTGGAACATCTACCTGTATGTCGGCTTCATCGCTATCGTCGCCGTCTACCTGTTCACGATGATGGAACGCAAGGCCAACCGTTACAGCAAGGGGGTTGGGATCTTCGCTTTCGTCTGGCGCCTGGCACTCACCACCGGTACCGGATCGATCTTCGGCTTTCTGGTCGCCCGCCAGGCCTACGACGCGGCGATCATGGCACCGATGTTCATCATCATGTCGTTTGCCTACGGTCTGGCCCTGTACCTCTTGGTGCTGATGTTCACGTTCAATACCGAGGGCCGCCCGCTGGGTGATGTGGTCCTGCGGCGCTTGAAGAACCTCCTTGGCATCTTCGTTGCCGCGATCTTCTACTTCACTCTGGTCTACCATCTGACCAATCTTTATGGCACCGAGAATCATGCCTTCGAGGCATTCATCCTGCGCGATGGCGGTATCTATACCTGGGTCTTCTGGGTCGGCTGGGTGTTGCTCGGGATGCTGGTGCCAATGGGTATCCTGTTCCATCCGGCGCTGGGTATGCAGCGTGGTGCCATCACCGCTGCATCCCTTCTGGTCATACTCGGCGGTTTCGCCGCGCTCTACGTCATCGTAATCGGCGGCCAGGCATTCCCGCTGAACATGTTCCCCAGCCATACGATCATCGAGTCCGCTTACTACGACGGCGTGAACGGCATGGCCAGATATTATTCGCCGTCACTCTCGGAGTTCCTGCTTGGGCTGGGCGGCTTGTCGATCGCCCTGCTCGTGACGTTCGTCGGCGTTCGGATCATGCAGTTTCTCCCGGTATCGCTTGCCGATTCGGTCACCGATCCGAAGCCGGCCAAGTGAGGGAGTGAGCCCTCAGCGTCGGGTGCGGCTGGACTCGCCGACTCGAACTGCCGGTGCCCGGATGGGTAGTTGAGACGGCGATATGGCCCACCTCTACCTGTCAGCGGCGCATAAATCGTCCGGCAAGACCACGCTGACGATCGGTATCTGCGCTGCCCTGCGGGAGCGGGGTATGGTCGTTCAGCCCTTCAAGAAAGGCCCGGACTATATCGACCCACTGTGGTTGTCCCAAGCCGCCGGACGCAGCTGCCGCAACCTCGATTTCTATACCATGACACCGGCCGAGATCGGCGACCTGTTCGCCGGGTCGATGAGCGGTGCCGACGTCGGATTGATCGAGGGGAACAAGGGACTCTACGACGGCCTTGCGCTGGACGGCAGCAACAGCAACGCCGCACTCGCCGCCATGTTGGAGGCGCCGATCGTCCTGGTGCTCGACAGTCAGGGAATGACGCGCGGCATCGCGCCCTTGATTCTCGGCTACCAGGCCTTCGACCCGTCGTTGCGGATCGTCGGCGTGATCCTGAACAAGGTCGGAGGTTCGCGGCACGAGAGCAAGCTGCGCCAGGTCATTGAGCACTACACGGACGTCAGGGTGCTCGGTTCGGTGCATCGCGATGAGGCGCTGCGTATCGACGAGCGTCACCTGGGGCTGGTGCCGAGCAACGAGCTCACGGGCAGCGGCCTGCAGATCTCGCGGATGGCCGAACTGCTGCGGCAGCAGGTGGACCTCGATGGTCTGCTGGCGCTGGCGGCAACCGCGCCAGCGGTGTCGCCGTCGCCGGCGGTTGCGGTCCACCGGAAACCGCCCGATGTCACGATCGCCTACGCCAAGGATGCGGCTTTCGGTTTCTACTATGCCGACGACCTGGAGGCATTGGCCGCTGCAGGCGCGCGGCTGGTGCCGTTCAGCCCGATAAAGGACCGAGAACTGCCGGCGTGTGACGGCCTGTTTCTCGGTGGGGGCTTCCCTGAAACCCATATGACGGCGCTCGAGGCGAACGCGTCCATGCGCGCCGAAGTCGCCGGATTCGTGCAGCGCGGCGGCCCGGTTTACGCGGAATGCGGCGGGTTGATGTACCTGTGTAACGACCTGACCTGGAAAGGAAACACGCGTAAACTCTGCGGCGTTATCCCGGCCTCGGTGGCGATGCACGAAAAGCCCCAGGGGCGGGGATACGTGAAGCTCCGGAAGACGCGGGAACA
>JASFVZ010000384.1:0-3385 GCA_050049565.1 Chromatiaceae bacterium
TCACCCTGTCGCACCAGGGCTATGCGAAGTCGCAGCCTATCGATGCCTACCGGGCGCAGCGTCGCGGCGGGCGAGGCAAGACAGCGACGGCGACCAAGAACGAGGACTTCGTCGACAAGCTGTTCGTCGCCAATACCCACGACACCATCCTGTGCTATTCCAGCCGCGGCAAGTGCTACTGGCTCAAGGTCTACGAATTGCCGCAGGCCGGGCGCAATGCCAGGGGACGACCGATGGTCAACCTGCTGCCGCTGGAAGACGGTGAGCGGATCACGGCGATCCTGCCGGTGCGTGAGTACGCTGACGACCGCTATGTGTTCATGGCGACGGCGCTCGGTACGGTCAAGAAGACCCCGCTGGTGGACTTCTCGCGGCCGCGTTCCAACGGCATCATCGCCGTCGATCTGCGCGACGACGATCAATTGATCGGGGTCGATATCACCGACGGACACCAGAGCATCATGCTGTTCACCAGCGCCGGCAAGGCGATGCGCTTCAAGGAATCCGACGTGCGGGCGATGGGCCGCACCGCATGCGGCGTGCGCGGCGTGAAGCTCGGCAAGGACCAGGCCGTCATCTCGCTGATCATCGGCGACGATGGCGACGTCATGACAGTGACCGAAAACGGTTACGGCAAACGCACGCCGATCGACCAGTTCCCGGTCAAGGGACGTGGCGGTATGGGGGTGATCTCGATCAAGACGTCGGCGCGTAACGGCGACCAGGTTGGTGCGGTACGGGTGGACGAGGGTGACGAGATCATGCTGATCACCAACGGTGGCACCCTGGTGCGTACGCCGGCCGACGATGTGTCGCAGATGGGTCGGGATACCCAGGGTGTCACCCTGATCCGGTTGGCCAAGGATGAAAAACTGATCGGTATCGAACGCATCGAGGCGCTGGATGGCAGTGACGCCGACGACGAGGTGTCCGCGGCCGAATCTGACGAGGAAGATACCGAGTAACGCCCTGATTGCGAGCGCTGACCGGCGCGCATAAACACTTCAGAGACAAGAGAAGGAACCGCGACCATGAGCCGTGTTTTCAATTTCAGTGCGGGGCCGGCAGCCCTGCCCGCCGAGGTCCTCGAGCAGGCCCGGGACGAGATGCTGGACTGCCGGGGGACGGGCATGTCGGTGATGGAGATGAGCCATCGCGGCAAGCCGTTCATGTCGATCGCTGCAGAGGCGGAGGCCGATCTGCGGGAGCTGATGGCGGTGCCGGACGATTACCGGGTTCTGTTCCTGCAGGGTGGTGCATCGAGCCAATTTGCGATGGTGCCGATGAATCTGTTAAGGCGCGGAGCGCGGGCGGATTACTACCGCACCGGCTCGTGGTCGAAGAAGGCGATTGCCGAGGCCAAGCGTTACGGCGAGGTCAGGGTGACCGCCGACCAGGAAGTCGACGGACATTTCACCAGTGTGCCGGCGCCCGACAGTGTCCCGGTCTCGGCTGATGCCGCCTACCTGCACTACACGCCGAACGAGACGATCGAGGGCGTCGAATTCGGCTACGTGCCCGATACCGGTGAGGTGCCGCTGGTCGCCGACATGTCGTCGACCATCCTGTCACGCCCGATCGACGTGTCGCGCTTCGGCGTCATCTACGCCGGGGCGCAGAAGAACATCGGTCCAGCCGGACTGACGATCGTGATCGTTCGCGATGACCTGATCGGTGACGCGATCGCAGGGACGCCGGCGATGTTCGACTATGCGACACATGCCAAGGCGGGATCCATGTACAACACGCCACCGACCTACGGCTGGTATCTCGCAGGGCTGGTCTTCAAATGGCTCAAGCGGCAGGGTGGACTTGCCGGAATCGCCGCGGTCAACGAGCGCAAGGCGAGCCGCCTCTATGCTGCGATCGACGCTTCGGCCTTCTATGCCAACCCGGTCGACCCGGCATGCCGATCATGGATGAATGTGCCCTTCACCCTGGCCAACCCGGACCTCGATGCCGAGTTCCTCAAACAGGCGGGGGCGGCCGGCCTCGAGACCCTCCAGGGCCACCGTTCGGTCGGCGGGATGCGCGCGAGCATCTACAACGCCATGCCCGAGGCAGGCGTCGAGGCGCTGATCGCTTTCATGGCCGAGTTCGAACGCACGCACGGCTGAAACCAGGCACCATGCGGCTTGCGAGCCGGACAAGGCGCCGGGTTGTCCAGACGGCGCTGCCCGGGGACATCGATCGGACAACCGGTGCCTGCCTGGCGACAGTCTGCCGTCCCGACGCGTTCTTTCGGTCACCCATCACGAAGAAGAGACCATGTACAAGATCCAGACGTTGAACAACATCTCGGTGGCCGGCCTCGATCGGCTGCCGCGCGACCAATACGAGATCGCCTCCGAGTTGAGCAGTCCGGATGCGATCCTCGTGCGTTCGGCGAAGATGCACGATCTCAAACTGCCTCCATCAGTCAAGGCCATCGGACGGGCCGGAGCCGGCGTCAACAATATTCCGGTGGATGCCATGACGGCGACCGGCATACCGGTGTTCAACGCCCCCGGCGCCAATGCAAACGCGGTCAAGGAACTGGTCGTGGCGGGCATGCTGATGGCAGCCCGCAACATCGGCCAGGCATGGCGGTTCGCCGCCGACCTCGGGGGGACTGACCCGGAAATCAACAAGGCGGTCGAGGCGGGCAAGAAGCAGTTTGTCGGCTTCGAGTTGCCCGGACGGACACTCGGTGTGGTGGGGCTGGGCGCGATCGGCGTCAAGGTGGCGAACGCCGCCCGTGCCCTCGGCATGCACGTGATTGGCTATGACCCGACGATCACCGTGCGCGCTGCCTGGGCGCTGGAGTCGGATGTCGAGCAGGCGCTGTCGGTGGATGATCTGGTCGCCAAGTCGGACTTCATCACCTTTCACGTGCCGCTGACCGATACCACACGCAGCATGATCAATGCCGAGAGGTTGCAACTGATGAAGCCGCGGTCGGTACTCCTGAACTTCGCCCGCAACGGCATCATCGACGATGCGGCGGTCGTGAGTGCGCTCGAGGCAGGTCACCTCTACGCCTACGTGTGTGACTTCCCGAGCAACCTGCTGAAGGACCATCCGCGCGTGATCACCTTGCCGCACCTCGGCGCCTCGACGGTCGAGGCCGAGGAGAATTGCGCCATCATGGTGGCCGAGCAGGTGCGGGATTGGCTGGAGAACGGCAATGTCACCAATTCGGTGAATTTCCCCGAGATCAATCTGCCGCGGGCCGAAGACGGTTTCCGGATCGCCGTGGTCAACAGCAATGTGCCGAACATGCTGGGCCAGGTCTCTACGGACCTCGCCGAAGCCGGGCTGAACATCATCGACATGTTGAACAAATCGCGCGGCGAGATCGCCGTGACGCTCATCGACGTCGATCAGGCGCCATCAGACGCGGCGG
>JASFVZ010000385.1:0-3380 GCA_050049565.1 Chromatiaceae bacterium
GTCCAACAGCGGCGGGTTACGGTCTAGGTCAGGCATTTTGGCTTAATCAAAACGTGGCGGCGGTCATTCACGCAGACACCGATGCGACGCTGCAGTTCAGGTGCCGGGACAACGGATACGTCTCAAGCTGCCGTACAGGCCGCAAGCGGGTCGTCTTTCCGACGGCGCGATGGGCAGTGCGTGTCGCGCTGGACAGCGGTCGAAGGACTCGGTCTTGCCGGCAGGACGCCGATATCGGCGGTGAGGCCAGGGAACCGGACGGGCTCATCCGGTGACAAAAAGCAGTCGGAGTTCTCCAAAACCTTAAGGCGCGTATGGTTCGCAATTTACTTTTCACAGCCCTCATCTTCGCACTCGGTGTGGGCGTCGGCAGCATCGCATTGGGACAACGTGACGGTTCGGCCCCGGTCCTCTCATCAGCCAGCACCGAGACCGAGGCACAAGCCTCGAGGCAACCTCAGCCCGATGGGACCAACCTATCGACGTCGCCCGATGAAGATCCGTCGTTTGCAGCCGCCGAGACCGACACTTCCGCGGATGCCGAGGTGATCGAGGTCGAAATCGGGCCAGCTAGCCCAGCGGAGCGGCGAATCCTGGCGATCGAGACACGATGGTCCAGCCTGTCATCCCGGCTCGATACGCTGTCCCGTCGCGTAGTCAGTCTGGAACGACAGCTTGCCGAACGCGACGCTGGCGACATTGATGACGAATTGGCGTCTCAGGCTCTTCCAATTGATACGCCCGAAGACCGCCGCAGTGCTTTGATATTCGCCGGGGTGGATCGCCGGATAGCGGAAGACATCGTCTTGCGTGAATCTGACCTGGCGATGGAACGACTGGATCTGCGCGATCGTGCGGCGCGCGAGGGGTGGCTGGAAAGCGAACGCTATTTCGAAGAATTGAACGCGCTTAACGAACGCGCGATCGATCTGCGGAGCGAGGTGGGTGATGCGGCATTTGACCGTTTTCTCTACGAAACCGGGCAGCCGAACCGGGTCGCCGTGTCGTCTGTGATGTCAGGCTCTCAGGGTGAACTGGCAGGACTGCTTCCGGGCGACATCATCGAAGACTACGCCGGCGAGCCGGTGTTCGATTTCAACGACCTGCGCAGTGCAACCACGGCGGGCACACGCGACGAGACGGTACCTGTGACCATTCGCCGCGACGACAGCGTTATCGAGACCTGGATCGCACGGGGTCCGATCGGTGTCACCTTGCAGGCGGATAGTGCGAGCCCAAACTGGTGACCGATCTGGGTGCGGCGCCAGCGCTATTAAAAGATGAGGTCGCCGACGATGTCGATCAAGTGGTCAACCCAGCGCGATCGAAGCGTTTCGATCGGGTCTGTTACGTCGTCGGGCTCGGCCGTTGGAGACTTGGCATCACCGGCGAACAGACCCGTCAAGCGCAAGAACGACAGGCCGGCAAGGGCGATCTCGCCTCTGTGACCCGTTGTGCTCCTTCTGAGCACGGTCGCTGCGTTCCGGGCTGGACGGGTTTTCTGTTTCATCGTCCTCCTAAATCCGGGTTTACGAAAGTCCTCGGCGAGACAGCACCCGGCCCGCCGGTGTAGCTGATTGCTCCGGTAACCAAGCGGAAGCCACTGGCCGCCCGCCGCGCTCCGGCACTGGTCCTGCCGTCCGCCGGCTTGAATCGCCGGCCTATTTGCCGCGCATCCACGGCATTGAGATGACCCGGAGACTCCTGCCAAGGGTTTTCGTGACCGCGCTCGCCGCAGCTGCGTCGGTCGACGAATTAAAAGACACGATCAATCTCGGACTCGAGGCCTATGAATCCAAGGATTGCAGGCTCGCGATCGACGACTTGAACCATGTGGTGGCGCAATTGCAGGAAAAGCTGAATGCCGAAAACGCGAATCCGCTGCCCGAGCTGCTCGATGTTTGGACGGCGTCGGAAATTACAAAGTGCTCAACCAAGGCGAGATCGACGTGATCGTCGCCGGCATGGCGATGATGCCCAAGCGGGCATTGCGGCTTGACTCCACGGCGCCTTGTTCACCATCCGGGATGCCGCTGACGACCATCTGCCGCAAACGGAGGTGAGCCGGCTGATCGAGAAGCGCCTCTCAACGTTTCCGGTAGGAGACTGAAGCCGGTAGTTCCAAACCCGCCGACTCAACGGGCGAACGCCGGCGCCAGGCTCCTCAGCGTGGCGTCGGCGATTCCGATCTTCTCGTCGCGCTGCCTGTCGTTGGCGACCGGTCCGTCGACGAACAGGCTGGCGAGGCCGTGCACTGAAGACCAGGCAAGCAGTTCGAGGGGGCTGAACGCCTGCGGGTCCTCGTCGACTAGCGTGTCTGCAAAGCCCTCTTTCAGATAACCCGCCAATCGGTTTGCCGCAGCGAGGTAGTCGCTGTCTTGCGAGTAGATCGTCTCTTCTCGCCACATCGCACGGAAGAACGCGGGTTTATCCAGGGCAAAGGTGACATACGCCAGTCCCACCGCATGAAAAGCGTCGCCGCCCGACAGCAGGGCCTCCCGTTTGGCCTGTTCCATCTGATCCGCGAGTTGATGGAGTGCACGGGTCGCGAAGGCAGTGAGCAGGGCCCGCTTGTCGGCGTAATGGCGGAATGCCGACGAGGGGGAAACACCGACCCGCTTGGCGCATGCGCGTAGCGTTACGGCCTCGATGCCGAACTGGGTGGCGATTTCGTCGACGGCGTCCAGCAGGGAGCCCGCGAGGTGACCGTGGTGGTAGCTGTCCCTGGGCTTCTTCATGCTCATAGCGGTAGTTTTAGCACTCAATGTGAACGATGTTAACTTTTTTCGCCAAATGGCTTGAAATCCGATCGCAGTTATTTTAGATTGAAGTGAACAGCGTTAACATGTCAACCTTATCCAGGGGTTAACCTGTTGAAAAATTTAGCTATTGAGGAGATAAAGGAACATGTCATCTACCGACTATTCAAGCTCCAACACTGCGCGAGGCATGTGTTCTCAAGGCAGCGGAGGCCTGTCCGGTGGAGGGCACTGGAGTTGGGCGAACATCGCCGCGATGGTGCTGGGCTTCATTATCTTCCCGCTGTTGGGAATCCTTGTACTGGTTTGGACCCTGATGGGCAGACCGGTCCAGGACCTGCCGGCCTGGCTGCGGGAAAAGTGGGATCAGGTATTCGGCGGAAAGCGCTCGGTGACCTATGGCCATAGCGACAATATGGTCTTCAACGAATACCAGCAGACGCAGTACGACCGTATTCGCGAGATCAGGGACGAGATAGGGCGTCGCGCCGAGGCATTCCGTCACTTTCGATCCGATGCCAAGCGGCGCCAGGATCAGAAGGAATTCGAGGAATTCATGGCGACCAGCCCTGGCACTGTCGCCGATCAGGATCGCTGAACCGTCTCGGTTGACCGGAGGCC
>JASFVZ010000386.1:0-3378 GCA_050049565.1 Chromatiaceae bacterium
CAGATGAACTCGACGCCCTCGATACTCGAACGCACCATATGGTTGACCGCGTTGCCGCCGCCCCCGCCGACGCCGACGACCTTGATGACCGCGTTTTGACTGTCTACATCCATTAACTCGAACATATATTCCTCCCGCTACGGCCTCGGACCCGGATTGGGCCAGAGGTCCAGTTAGTCAAAAATTGCCCTGAAACCAGCTCTTCATGCGGTTGAACACCGCCTTGAAACCACCGCCGCCGGTGATTTCCGGAACCCGCGCCGTGCGGTTCCGGTGACCAAACAACAGCAAACCAACACCCGTGGCATGGATCGGATTCCGTACCACGTCGACCAGGCCGGTGACGTACTGCGGAATGCCAAGCCGCACCGGCATGTGAAAAACCTCCTCGGCAAGATCGATCAAGCCCTCCATCTTCGAACTGCCGCCGGTCAACACGACCCCGCCGGCAACCAGATCCTCGTACCCCGATCGCCGCAGTTCCGCCTGGATGAGCGTCAGCAGTTCCTCGTAACGCGGCTCGACCACCTCGGCGAGGGTCTGGCGACTCAAACGCCGCGGCGGCCGGTCACCAATGCTCGGCACCTCGATGGTTTCATCGGGCGTCGCCAGCTGGGTCAGCGCACAGGCGTACTTGAGCTTGATCTCTTCGGCGTGCTGGGTCGGCGTGCGCAGTGCGACGGCGATGTCGTTGGTGACCTGGTCGCCGGCGATCGGGATGACCGCGGTATGGCGAATCGAGCCGCCGGTGAATACGGCGAAATCCGTGGTGCCACCGCCCATGTCAACGAGGCAGACGCCGAGGTCCTTTTCGTCGTCCTCGAGCACCGAATAGCTCGATGCGAGCTGCTCGAGGATCAGGTCTTCGACTTCCAGCCCGCAGCGCCGTACGCACTTGATGATGTTCTGCGCCGCGCTGACGGCGCCGGTCACCATGTGCACGCGGGCCTCGAGCCGCACGCCCGACATGCCCACCGGGTCGTGGATGCCTTCCTGGTTGTCGATGATGAATTCCTGCGGAAGGATGTGCAGGATCTTCTGATCCGCGGGTATCGCGACGGCGCGTGCCGCATCGATGACGCGCTCGACGTCCGCATGAGATACCTCGCCGTCCTTGATCGGGACGATGCCGTGCGAATTGAGGCTGGAGATATGGCTGCCGGCGATACCGGCGTAGACCGAATCGATCTCGACGCCGGCCATCAGTTCCGCTTCCTCGACCGCACGCTGAATCGACTGCACGGTCGACTCGATATTCACAACGACGCCCTTCTTCAGGCCGCGCGACGGGTGGGAGCCGATGCCGATGATCTCGATCTCGTTGTCCTGCCTGACCTCGCCGACGATCGCGACGACTTTCGACGTTCCGATATCGAGTCCGACGATCACATTCTTGTCCGTACGCTTGACCATTCAGGCTGGATCCTCACTCTGAACAGGCTGCGCTCCGCTGACTTCCGCCGGTTCGGCATGCCATCGGACCGCGAAGCCGTGGACGTAGCGCATATCGATGCGCTGCGGGCTGCGCTGCGGCTGGGCGGCCAGTGTCGGGTAGACCCGGAGAAACTGGGCCAGCCGGCGATCGACCTGCTCACGGCCGAGTGACACGGTGAGATCCCCGTCGAAGCGCAGCCACCAGTGGCGGCGCTGGTCAAGCTCGACCTCGCGCAGTTTCAGGCCGCGTTGCTGTGTGTCCGCGATCACGCGCTGGTAGAAATCGACCACCCGCTGCTCGCTCCCCCCGGGCCCGGACAGCCGCACGAGCTGGGCAAATGGTTCGACCGATGAAGGGGTGAATACGCTACCCCGCACGTTGATGAGCTGTCGTTCCCCCCAACGCGCAAGCGGTACCTGTTCACTGACCATCATGCTCAGTCGGTCCGGCCAACTGCGCCTGATGCTGACCTCATCCACCCAGGCCATCGCCAACACGGCCCGGCGCAGGCGGTTCATGTCAACGCTGAAGAAGCCACCGTCGACCGCCGCGACAACCACCCGTTGGATGGCGGCACGATCGAGGTGACGAAACTCGCCGTTGACTTCAATCACGCGCAGCGGCAGACGATCCGGCTGCGCGAGGAACTGGTAGCCACCGATGAGCGCCGATCCCAGCATTGCGGACACTACGGACCAGAGCACCGGCGCGAGCCAGCGACGGCGCTCGGACTGCCGGGGCGTCTCGGCCCTGCGCCGGGGCTTTCGGTCACGCTTGCTCATTCGACCCCCAGCGTCTGCGCAAGGATCTGCCAGACCAGGTCATCGAACGACAGGCCAACCGCCTGTGCGGCCATCGGCACGAGGCTGTGACCGGTCATGCCCGGCACGGTATTGACCTCGATCACGAACGCCTGCTGGCGATCGTCCATCAGGATATCGACGCGCCCCCAGCCGCTGGCACCGATCGCTTCGAACGCCCGCATCGCCAGCTGCTGGCAGGCCTCCTCCTGCTTGCCTGACAGGCCGCAGGGAATCAGGTAGCGGGTGTCGTCGGCGACGTACTTGGCGTCGTAGTCGTAAAACGTATGGGATGTCTCCAGCTTGATCAGGGGCAGCGCGCGCCCGCCAAGAATGGCTGCCGTGTACTCGGCACCACTGACCCAGGCCTCGGCCATCACGTCATTGTCGAATTCGGCGGCTTTCTGCCAGGCGGCCTCGAGCTGCTCCAGGGTCTCAACCCGTGACATGCCGATGCTGGAGCCCTCGCGCACCGGCTTGATCATCAACGGAAAGCCCACAGCCGCAGCTGCTTCGAGGTCTGCCGCATTGCGGATCAGTGCGAATCCCGGGGTCGGCACGCCCAGTGCGCGAAACAAGAGCTTGCTGCGGTACTTGTCCATCCCGATTGCCGAGCCCAGCACGCCGCTGCCGGTATAGGGCAACCCCAGGATGTCGAGCCCACCCTGAATGACCCCGTCCTCGCCGCCTCGTCCATGCAGCACGTTGAACACACGGTCGAAGCGCCCGTCGGCAAGCACCGACAGCACATCCTTGCCGGCATCGATGCCGTGCGCATCGACGCCGCGGCGCTGCAGCCCTTCGAGCACGGCCTGGCCGCTGACCAGCGAGACCTCGCGCTCGGCGGCCCAGCCACCCATCAGCACCGCCACACGACCGAAGTCTTCCGGATGCAGGCTCATGCGGGTTCTCCTGCGACGTGGTACTCCGGGATCAGACGAACCCCCTGCTGTCGCTCCACCTCGTCGGCGACGTGCGCGATCAGCGCCTCGAGATCGGCGGCCGTCGCGTCGCCGGTATTGATCAGGAAGTTCGCGTGCTTGGTCGAGACCTCGGCGCCGCCGATGCGCAGACCCTTGAGACCGCTGGCCTCGATCAGGCGCGCGGCGTGATCACCGACCGGATTTCGGAACGTGGAACCAC
>JASFVZ010000387.1:0-3377 GCA_050049565.1 Chromatiaceae bacterium
CGAAATGCGACCACCACAACCGGATTGGCGCCCGCCGTCGTCTGGACCTGTTCCTGGATTCGGAACCACGCGAGGAGATCGGCGCCGATCTCGAGTCGAGCGACCCGCTCAAGTTCAAGGACAGCAAGAAGTACAAGGAGCGGCTCAGCGCGGCACAGAAGAAGACCGGTGAGAAAGATGCACTGGTCGTGCAGCGCGGGAAGCTGGCCGGTCGCGACATCGTCGTCGCCGCCTTCGAGTTCGCGTTCATGGGCGGTTCGATGGGATCGGTGGTTGGCCAGCGCTTCGTCGAGGGCGTCAACGTCGCGCTCGAGCGTCGCTGTCCGCTGGTCAGTTTTGCTGCCAGCGGCGGTGCGCGGATGCAGGAGTCACTGTTCTCGCTGATGCAGATGGCCAAGACGTCTGCCGCACTGAAGCGTCTCTCGGGACGCGGTCTGCCGTACATCTCCGTGATGACCGATCCGACCATGGGAGGGGTGTCCGCGAGCTTCGCGATGCTCGGTGATCTCAACGTCGCCGAACCGGGCGCACTGATCGGTTTCGCCGGCCCCCGCGTCATCGAACAGACGGTCCGCGAGACGCTGCCGGAGGGTTTTCAGCGCAGCGAGTTCCTGCTCGAGCATGGCGCAATCGACATGATCGTCGACCGGCGTGAGATGCGAGACCGGTTGGCCAGCGTGCTCGACATGCTGTTGCCCGAGAACCGCGCCTGACCGCGTCCCGGACCGACCGCGCCATGCGCTTCGACACCCTGGCCGCCTGGCTGGACTGGCAGGCGACACTCCATCCGAAGGCGATCGACATGGGCCTCGATCGGGTCCGCCAGGTCTGGCAGGCGCTTGGCGACCGTCGCTTCGACTGCCCGATACTGACAATCGCCGGCACCAACGGAAAGGGCTCCAGCGTGGCCTTCGCCGAGGCGATCCTCCAGGCCGGCGGCTATCGGACCGGCTGTTACACCTCGCCACACCTGGTCCGCTACAACGAGCGGATTCGAATCGATCAGCGGGAGGTCGACGACGCCGCGCTGTGCCGGGCGTTCGATGCGATCGACCATGCCAGGGGTGATATCGCGTTGACCTATTTCGAGTTTGGAACGCTTGCCGCTCTGTTGCTGTTTGCCGATGCAGGACTGGATGCGCTGGTGCTGGAGGTAGGGCTCGGCGGGCGCCTGGATGCGGTCAATCTGATCGATCCGAGCGTCGCGCTGATCACCAGCATCGGCCTGGATCACCAGAACTGGCTTGGCGACGACCTCGAACAGATCGGCGCCGAAAAGGCCGGAATACTGCGCGCGAGCCGACCGGCGGTCTATTCCGGACGCGACATGCCGGCCAGCATTGCCGCGCGGGCCGAAGCGCTGGGTGCGGAACTCAAGGTCGCAGGGGTCGATTACCGGGTGGCGCAGCGTGCCGAGGGCTGGGAACTGATCAGCCCGGAACAGGTGCGTCGCGCCCTGCCGATGCCGGCACTCCGCGGCCCCCGGCAGGTCGAGAACGCGGCCGGGGTGCTGGTCGCGCTGGATACCCTGTCCGAGGTCCTGCCATTGGATCAGCGCGCCGTGCGCATCGGTCTGCTGTCGGCCAGGCTGCCCGGGCGATTCGAGGTGCGTCCCGGCCAACCGACCTGGGTGCTCGATGTCGCGCACAACCCGCAGTCCGCCGAAGTCCTCGACGGCCTGCTCGGCGATGTCTTCGTGCCGGGTCGCCGCGTGGCGGTGTTCGGCGCGCTAAACGACAAGGACGTAGCAGGCATAGCGGCGGCCGTCGCCAAGCGCTTCGATGCCTGGTACCTCGTCGATCTCTCGGCGCAGCCCAGGGGACTGTCGGCGACCGCGCTGGTCGAGGCACTCGGTGAACTGGTCGATGAGTCTTCGTGCACAACGGCAGGGGCGCCGCACGATGCGTTCGAACGCGCGGCGGCCCAGGCCGGGTCGGACGGCATGGTCGTCGTATTCGGGTCTTTTCTCACAGTCGGCGCGGCGACAGAGTGGCTCGATCGATCGCACTGAGCGCCTGCACGTCGGATCAAAGCACGTATAATCCCGCGTTCTACCTGATCGGCTTCGCGCGATGGATGAAGGTCTCAAAAAGCGCCTGATCGGCGCCGCCGTGCTGGCTTCTCTTGCGGTCATCTTCGTGCCCATGTTGTTCGAGGAACCCCCACCGCAACCGCCCCAGCTGCCGCCACTGCCCGAACGTCCGCCGGAACGCGATTTCGCCTCCGAGATGTTGCGCGAAGAGATCCCGGCGATCGCCCCGCTGGTCCCGTCGCCGCAGACGTCGCCGATCGACAAGAATCCGGAGGCCGCTGCGACCGCGGCCCCCCAACAACGCACCGGGCTTTCCGCCTGGGTCGTGCAGGTCGGCAGTTTCTCGAGTCGCGAAAACGCCGAGCAGCTGGTGCAGAAGCTGCGCGCCGCCGATCTCCCGACACCCGACCCCGAACTGGTCGATATCCGCGGCAAGCGGTATTACCGGGTCAAGGTCGGTCCGGTGATCGAGCGCGCGAAGGCCGACAGCCTGCTTCCCAAGGTGCAGCTCGTTGCCGGTACCGAGGCGCAGGTCAGGGCCTACCCTTGATCCGCGAACGGGCTCGGACGACGTCATCTTGCAGCCGGTGCTGAATTGATGCCCTGGTTGGATATAGCGATCCTCGTGATCGTCGGCCTGTCGGCGGTGATCAGCCTGATCCGCGGCTTCGTCCGCGAGGCCTTTTCTTTGGCCGTCTGGGTCCTGGCGTTCTGGGTCGCCTGGAGCTTCTTCCGTGACCTCGAAGTGCCCCTGCGGCCCTGGCTCGACTCGCCGACCCTGCGACTGGGTCTCGCCTTTGCGCTGCTGATGATCGTTACCCTGGTGCTCGGTGGCCTGGTCAATTATCTGATCATCCAGCTGGTCGAGCGGACCGGGATGAGTGGCACCGACCGCCTGATCGGCATGGTCTTCGGCACCGCCCGCGGCGTGCTGCTGGTCGCGGTGCTGGTGCTGCTGGCCGGCTTGACGCCGCTGCCGAGCGAGAGCTGGTGGTTCGAATCCAACCTGGTCGGCTACTTCGAGGAACTGGCGCTCTGGCTGCGCGACCTGTTGCCGCCGGAGATGGCCGAGCGTTTTCGGTACACTGCGCCCTAGCGGGCCAAAAGGGGTCTTATCGCGATGTGTGGCGTTGTCGGTATGGTCGGGCAGGGACCGGTTAACCAGTCTCTCTATGATGCCCTGCTGGTGCTGCAGCACCGCGGTCAGGATGCGGCCGGCATCATGACCTGCGATCACGGTCGCCTGCACCTGCGCAAGGACAACGGACTGGCGCGCGACGTGTTCGACAACCAGCATATGATCAATCTGCCGGGGCGCATGGGCATCGCGCACGTGCGCTACCCG
>JASFVZ010000388.1:0-3367 GCA_050049565.1 Chromatiaceae bacterium
CCTTCTCGGCCAAGGCCGTTGCCGCCGACAACAACGCCCTGTTCGACGCGGTGCGCAATGGGGTGCTCCAGGGCATGAATGCCTTCACGCTGTACTGGTCGGGCAAGATCCCGGCATCCGTCTTCCTGAGCTCCTACCCGGTCGGACCCGATCAGCCGATGCAGTGGGACACCATGTTCTACGGGCTCGGCCTGCTCGAGATGACGCGGGAAATCTATCGCAAGAAGGGCATGATGTACGTCGGTCCGATCCAGCACGACGCCAACATCATCCACTCCAAGGTTCCGGTGCAGTCGGTCGACGACTTCAAGGGCATGAAGATCCGCGTGCCCGGCGGCATGGTCGCGGAGGTATTCCAGCAGTTTGGGGTGTCGACCGTGTCGTTGCCGGGGTCTGACATCTTCCCCGCACTGGAGAAGGGCACGATCGACGCGGCCGACTATGTCGGCCCGGCGGTCAACTGGGATCTCGGTTTCGGCCAGGTCACCAAGTACATCCTGTTCGGCCCCCCCGGCACCATGTCGCTGTACCAGCCGGTCGACCTGATGGATCTGACGGTCAATCTGCGAGCGTGGAATCGCCTCAGCCCGAAGATGCAGACCTTTGTCGAAGAGCAGGTGGCCACCTATTCACTCCGGCACCATATCGCGATCCAGAAGCGCAACATGGAGGCGATGGACAAGTTCATCGAGTCGGGCAGCGAAGTCACCCGACTGGGCATGGACGATGTCGCGAAGTTCCGCCAGGCCGCGCTACCGGTCTGGAACAAGTGGGCCAACAAGGACGCCGACGCGCGGCGTGTGTTCGAGCTTCAGCTCAACTACATGAAGAACGAGATCCTTGGCTATTTGACCAAGAAAGACCTCGAGGCACTGACCTGACAGTTCAGGTGGCCTGGGCGGCACTGCAGGGTGCCGCCCATTTTTCATAGCGCTTACTGCACGCCCCGCTGTCAGAGCGGGGCGTGGCGCCGACACATGAGAGTGCCGACATGTCCGACCTTGAAGGCTTCGGTTTCGTTCTCCCCCACTGGGGCTACTGGGGTTGGCTGATGCTGATGCCGCTCCTGCTGATCTGGTGGACCAACCGCACGAAGGCAACCGACGACGACCGACCGCAGATGCCCGTCGAGCCGCTCGAGGACGTCATCGACGAGGACCCGACGGTGCATTTCGCCGGCAACCGCTTCACCCGGGTCGTCGACTGGATATCGGACCGTTCCGGCCTGTTCGTGGCCTTCTGGACGGTCAACGCGGTCGCCGCCTATTTCTATGAGGTGATCGCGCGTTATCTGTTCAACGCGCCGACCATCTGGGTGCATGAAGCGGCCTACCTGTTGTTCGGTATGCAATACCTGGTCGCCGGCGGCTATGCCCTGCTGCATGGCTCGCATGTCCGCGTCGATGTGCTGTACGGCAAGCTGCCGCCGCGCGGCCGCGTCGGGGTCGACATCCTGACTTCGGTGTTCTTTTTCGTGTTCGCGATTGCACTGATCGGAACCAGTTGGATCTTCTTTTCCGACTCGTTCGCGATGCGCGAGACCACGGTCGAGACCTGGGGCATCCAGCACTGGCCGGTCAAGGGGATCATGGTGCTCGGGGCGCTGCTGTTGTTGATGGCAGGGATCTCGAAGCTGACCAAGGACATCATCCTCTACCGCCGGCTCGGCGCGGAGGCCTGACATGAGCGCCGTGATCCCAGACAGCGGTTTGAAAGGGCAGGGTTCCGGGACTCCCTGGGGTACGGCGCTGCTGATTGCCGTAACCGGTGCGTTGACCTTCGTCGCGTTGGTCGAACTGGTCAACATCATGTTCTACGACCCGTACGGCGAGGAGGTCTTCCTGTTCCGTACGGCCGGTATCCTTGCCGATACCGACATCGCGACCCTGACCGGCGTCATGTTCGGCAGCCTGTTCGTGCTGTTGATGATGGGCCTGCCTTTGGCGTTCGTGACCGGCGGGCTCGGCGTGGTCTTCATCTACATGGTCGGTGATGCGTTCATGTTGAACATCATCCCGACACGCATCTTCCCGATGATGACCAACTCGGATCTGGCTGCGATCCCGCTGTTCATCTTCATGGCGGCGATGCTCGAACGGGCCGGTCTGATCGATGAGATGTTCGACGTCGTCTACAAGTGGATGGGCGGTCTGCGCGGCGGGCTGGCCGCGGCGACTATCCTCGCAGCGACCATCCTCGCGGCGATGGTCGGTGTGATCGGTGCCGCGGTCGTGACCATGGGCCTGATCGCGCTGCCGGCGATGCTCAAACGAAAGTACGATCAGAAGATCGCGCTCGGCTCGATCATGGCCGGCGGTACGCTCGGTATCCTGATCCCGCCGTCGATCCTGGCGATCCTGTATGCGGTCGTCGCGCAGCAGTCGGTGGGTGAGTTGTACCTGGGTGCGGTGCTGCCCGGACTGATCCTGTCCGGCATCTATATCGCTTACGTGTTGATCCGTGCCTGGCTGAACCCGTCGTTGGGGCCGTCTCTCCCGTTGGAGGAGCGGGTCGATCTGTGGGGAAAGCTGAAGTTGCTGCCGCGCCTGATTGCCCCGATCGCACTGGTGATGCTGGTCCTTGGCCTGTTGTTCGCCGGTATAGCCACGCCGGTCGAGGCCGCCGGGATCGGCTCGTTCGGTGCGATCATCGTGGCGCTGATGCACCGCCGCTTCAATCTGACGGCGCTGAGGGAGGCCTCGGTTACCACCGTCAAGGCGTCTTCGATGGTGCTGTGGATCATCTTCGGCGCGTCGATCTTCGTCGGCTTCTACATCTTGCAGGGTGGACAGACGTTCATCACCGAGACCCTGCTCGGTTTCGGGCTGTCGCCCTACGGGATTCTGTTCCTGATGATGGTCCTGTTGGTGATCCTGGGTATGTTCCTCGACTGGGTCGGGATCCTGTTGCTGGCAGTCCCGATCTTCGTGCCGATCATCAAGTCGCTGACCTTCGACGGCCTGTTTGGGTTCCCGCCGGTCCCCGGGGACCAGGTCGCGCTGTGGTTCGGCGTCCTGTATCTGATCAACATGCAGATGTCCTTTCTCAGTCCACCGTTCGGCTATGCCCTGTTCTATATGAAGGGCGTCTGCCCGCCCGAGGTCAGCATGGCGACGATCTTCCGCTCGTCGCTGGTGTTCCTCGCACTGCAGGCCTTCGGTCTGGCGCTTTGCGTACTGATCCCCGGCATCGTGCTCTGGCTGCCAAACCTGGTGTACGGCTAAGGTTGCCGGACGTATGCAGAGGCCGGTGCAGCCGCCCCTGCAATGATGCCGGCCGTAGGTCGGCCTCTGGCCGACGAAGCTGTGCGATCTCGCAACGACAGAGTAGGTGTTCCCCCTGACAAATGGAACGGCCGACGCTGCCG
>JASFVZ010000389.1:0-3364 GCA_050049565.1 Chromatiaceae bacterium
CATGGCGTCGAACCGCATGCGGAAGTCGCCCTGCAGCAGGCTCCGGATGGCGTCGAAATCGAAGATCGACGCCATCAGGTCGGCGTAGTCGGTGACCGGGTCGATCACTTCGACGCGCAGGTCGCCGAGGGCCTGGCTGCCGATCCGGTCGAGGTCGACCGGGTCGTCCTCGCGCAGCTTGAAGCTGTCGATCTCGCGGGTTCTCGCAAAGATCGCCTCGGTCACCTTTTCGGGTGCCGGACCACCGTTGGCGGTATTGAACTTGATGCCGAAGTCGCCGTCCGGACCGCCGGGATTGTGGCTGGCCGACAGGATCAGCCCGCCGGCGGCGGCGTGCTTGCGGATCACGCAGGAGGCGGCGGGGGTCGACAACAGGCCGCCCTGGCCGACCAGGACCCGTTCGATGCCGTTGGCGGCGGCCATCGCCAGGATGACCTGGATCGCCTCCCGGTTGTAGTAGCGGCCGTCGCCGCCGAGCACCAGCGTGCCACCGCGCAGCGCGCCCTGGGTGTCAAACACGGCCTGGACGAAATTGTGCAGGTAGTGGTCGGACTGAAACACGGCCACGCGTTTGCGCAGGCCCGAGGTGCCGGGGCGTTGGTCGTCGAAGGGCGTGGTGGGGAAGGTCTTGACTGACATGGGTGCGGGTCCTGCTGAGGGTCGCGCCGATTTTTACCACAGCCGACCCTTGAATTCCCGTGCCCCGGCCCCATTTGCGCCCGCATCGCGATCGAAACCGGAGGAAATCAATCATGACCGCCACTGCGCAGAAAGAGACACTCGAATTTCAGGCCGAGGTCAGCCAGGTACTGAACCTGGTGATCCGCTCGCTGTATTCCAACAAAGAGATCTTCCTGCGCGAACTGGTCTCGAATGCCTCGGATGCCGCGGAGAAACTGCGCTTCGAGGCCCTTGGCAACGATGCGCTCTACGAAGGACAGACGGAGCTCCGGATCCGGGTCGGCGTCGACCAGGAGGCGGGGACCGTGACCGTCTCGGACAACGGCATCGGCATGAGCCGCCAGGAAGTGGGCGAGACCATCGGGACGATCGCCAGCTCGGGGACCCGCAAGTTCCTCGAGAACCTGTCGGGCGACAACGCCAAGGACAGCCAGCTGATCGGCCAGTTCGGGGTCGGTTTCTATTCCGCCTTCATCGTGGCCGACAAGGTCACCCTGACGACGCGCCGGGCCGGTATGAATCCGGATGAAGGGGTGCGCTGGGAATCGACCGGCGAGGGCAACTACACGATCGAGAACGTCGACCGGGCGGAACGCGGCACCGAGATCGTGCTGCACCTGCGCGACGACGAGAAGGAATTCCTCGATGCCTGGCGGTTGCGCAGCATCATCAACAAGTTCTCCGACCATATCGCGATACCGGTCGAGATGCTCAAGGAGCCGGAGCCGCCAGCCGAGGGAGAAGAGCCCAAACCTGCGACCGAGTGGGAGAAGGTCAATCGCGGCACGGCGTTGTGGATGCGCAGCAAGTCGGAGATCAGTGACGACGAGTACCGCGATTTCTACAAGAACACCTGCCATGACTTCGAGGACCCGCTGAGCTGGGCGCACAACCGCGTCGAGGGCACCAACGAGTACACCTCGTTGCTGTTCGTGCCGTCGCGTGCGCCGTTCGACATGTGGGACCGCGATCAGAAGCACGGGGTCAAGCTCTATGTTCGCCGCGTCTTCATCATGGACGAGGCCGACAAGTTGATGCCGCACTACCTGCGTTTCGTCAAAGGCGTCGTCGATTCCGACGATCTGCCGTTGAACGTGTCGCGCGAGCTGCTGCAACACAACAAGAAGATCGACTCGATACGCAGCGCCAACGTCAAGCGCGTGCTCGGCCTGCTCGAGAAACTCGCGAAGGACGATGCCGAGACCTACCAGAAGTTCTGGGACGAGTTCGGCCGGGTATTGAAGGAAGGTCCGGCCGAGGATTTCGGCAACCGCGAGAGGATCGGCGGCCTGCTGCGCTTCGCGACAACCAAGTCGGAGGGCGATGCCGAAACCGTCTCGCTCGACCAGTACATCGAGCGGATGGCCGAGAAGCAGGAGAAGATCTACTACATCACGGCTGACAACCTGTCGGCGGCACGCAACAGCCCGCATCTCGAGATCTTCAAGAAGAAGGACATCGAGGTGTTGTTGTTGACCGACCGCGTCGACGAGTGGCTGGTCTCGCACTTCACCGAGTACAAGGAGAAGCACCTGCAGTCGGTGGCGAAGGGCGAACTCGACCTTGGCGATCTCGAGGACCAGGAGGACAAGGAAAAGGTCGAAAAGGCGGCGGAGGAGCACAAGCACCTGATCGAACGGGTGAAGAGCGCCCTCGGCGAGAGCGTGAAAGAGGTCCGCGTATCGAGCCGCTTGACCGATTCTCCGGCCTGCCTGGTAGTGGGTGATTACGACATGAGCCAGAACCTGGCACGCGTCCTCAAACAACTCGGACAGGACGCCCCGATGCCGACGCCGATCATCGAGATCAACCTGGAGCATCCGCTGCTCGAGCGCATGGACAAGGAGTCGGATGAGGACAAGTTCGGGGAACTCGCCCGGCTGGTGTTCGACCAGGCACTGCTTGCCGAAGGCGGACAGCTCGAGGACCCGGCCGGCTTCGTCCACCGCCTCAACCGCCTGATGCTCGACCTGTCCGCATAGCATCGGCCGTGGCGCCCGGCAATTTGTGATCAAATCGTGTCCGGGCACGGCCGGCCGCTGGCAGTCCGGAGCCACGATAGCGGGCGTGCAGCGCGCTCCACACGATCACCGGGAGGCGAGGTGCTCAGCGCACACGAGGTACTGACCAATGCCGAGCTGGTGAATCTCGGCATCGCCGAATGTCGCGACTACAGCGCCGGTGAGACGATCATCGTCGAGGGCGAGCAGGATCGCCGGGTCTTTCTGCTCGAAGAAGGGGTCGCGCGGGTGACCGAGCGTGTCGAAATCGAGGGTGCCAAGCACATCCAACCCGGACTCTGTGACCTGGCCGCCGGCGAGATCTTCGGCGAGCTCGGCCTGTTCGAGCCCGGGCCGCGCAGCGCGTCGGTTATCGCGATCGAACCCTGCCGGGTCAGGGTGTTCGACGCGGAGAGACTGTCGGCGCATTTCGAGACCCACCCGGCGCAGGGCTATGCGGTGCTTAAGGGGCTGTTCAGCGTGCTGAACCAACGCCTGAGAAAGGCCGACAAGCGCCTTGGCGCCCTGTTTGCCTGGGGCCTGAAGGCCCATGGAATCGACCAACACCTCTGAACGCCGCGGGCGCTTGGCATATCAGCAAACATTGATAAGCCGCCTCAATCCGCCTATTCAGACAGTCGAATAGGGGTTTTGCGGTCTGTGTGGCAGACTCCGGGCCGCCA
>JASFVZ010000390.1:0-3362 GCA_050049565.1 Chromatiaceae bacterium
GGGCTTCATCACCGACGCGATCGGTTTCCTGTTGCTGATTCCACCCCTCCGGCAGGCGTTGATCGTGCGCTGGCTGAAGACGCGCGGCGATCTGCGGCCGGCGGGCGGCGGTCCGCCGCGGCCCCCGGAGCAGCGCAGTGACCGGGTGATCGAGGGCGACTGGCGACGCGAGGATTAACATTCGTTGTCCCCCCGACTTCGCCGGCAATCAAAGCAATCAAAGGGGTCAGTTTCAATCAAAGGGGTCAGTTTCGTTTGATTGTGTTAGCGCTCAGCCTCGTGCCGATCAAACGAAACTGACCCCTTTGATTGCGGCAGTGCGGATTCGCGCTATGTGCGCAGAAGCGCAGTCTGTGTCTGCCGAAGCTACTATCGCGGCGCTCGCCCGGTAACGACCGCGATCAGTCTGACGAAGCCGCTGAAGTTGTCCGCCAGTTCACCGAATACCAGTGCCTGGGCGCTGTCGTCGCGCTGTGCCGCCGTCTCATGCAGGTAGCCGTAAGCGTTGCCACCCATTGCCATGCAGTAGTCGAGGTCCTGGTAGCGTCGGTGCATGCGCCCGGCGAACAGGCCGCCGACGAACAGCGCGAGGTCACCGAGACGCTGCAGCCACAGACGGCGTTCGGAGGGGTGGCTGGCCTCGAGCGCCTCGCCGTACAGCAACGCCAGCGGTCGGATTTGCAGCCGGTTGTCGGCAAAGTCGAAGACCTGTTCGCTGCGCGTGTAGCCACACAACAGCGAGGCCAGGTAGTGCAAGGTCGCGGCATCTGCCGCCAGGCAGTCTGCCCTGGCCGCGGACTGCACGGCGTCGTGGAAGTAGGGAGCGAGTTGCGTCGCCTGAATCAGCTGGGGTTGTGCCGGTGCGCTCATGTCACATCTCCAGAAATTTACCTGCCACGATTGTCCTTTTTTACGGCAGTTTCCTGAAAATGTTTAGTTATCAGCAGTTTGTGAGTGCGAGTGCCAAAACGCGCGGCGCACGATTTCGGCCGTGTCACCCCTTGACTTGGTGACGATCGTTCCTATTATTAGCACTCGCAAACGACGAGTGCTAACAAACGCACCGTCGGGGAGAGTTCCCGCTCAACGCCCTGAAAACCCAAGGAGATTTAGGAAACATGAATATCCGTCCCCTGCACGACCGCGTGGTCGTCCGTCGCAAGGAAGAGGAAACCACTACCCCTGGTGGGATCGTGCTACCCGGATCGGCGACCGAAAAGCCCATCCAGGGCGAGATCGTCGCCATCGGTAAAGGCAAGATCCTCGAAAGCGGCGATGTGCGGCCCCTGGATGTCCAGGTTGGCGACACCGTCCTGTTCGGCAAGTACTCGGGCACCGAGGTCAAGCTGAACGGCGAAGAGGTCCTCGTGATGCGCGAAGAAGACATCATGGGGGTCATCGAGGCCTGATCCGGGCCAGACCCCGTCACATCACGGCTTAAGCCCCGTTTTTCTCAAACGTAATCAGGTGAAATCCCAATGAGTGCAAAAGAAGTTAAGTTTTCTGACGATGCCCGCCAGCGCATGCTGCATGGTGTCAACATCCTCGCCAACGCCGTCAAGGTCACGCTCGGTCCCAAGGGCCGCAACGTGGTCCTCGAAAAGTCGTTCGGTGCGCCGACCATCACCAAGGACGGCGTCTCGGTGGCGAAGGAAATCGAGCTGACCGACAAGTTCGAGAACATGGGCGCGCAGATGGTCAAGGAAGTTTCCTCGCAGACCTCCGACGTCGCCGGTGACGGCACCACGACCGCCACCGTGCTGGCCCAGTGCATGGTCAAAGAGGGCCTGAAGGCGGTTGCCGCCGGTATGAACCCGATGGACCTCAAGCGCGGTATGGACAAAGCCGTGATCGCCGCCGTCGACTACCTGGCTGAAATGTCCAAGCCGTGCGCCGACACCAAGGCGATCGCCCAGGTCGGCACCATCTCGGCCAACGCCGATGAGAACATCGGCCAGATCATCGCCGATGCGATGGAGAAGGTTGGCAAGGAAGGCGTCATCACCGTCGAGGAGGGCTCCGGCCTGGAGAATGAACTCGACGTGGTCGAAGGCATGCAGTTCGATCGCGGCTACCTGTCGCCGTACTTTGTCAACAACCAGCAGAATATGACCGTGGAGCTCGAAGAGCCGTACGTCCTGCTGCATGACAAGAAGATCTCGAGCATCCGCGATCTGCTGCCGGCGCTCGAGGCCGTCGCCAAGGCCGGCAAGTCGCTGCTGATCATCGCCGAAGACGTTGAGGGCGAGGCGCTGGCGACCCTGGTGGTCAACACCATCCGCGGCATTGTCAAGGTCGCAGCGGTCAAGGCACCGGGCTTCGGTGATCGCCGCAAGGCCATGCTGCAGGACATCGCGATCCTGACCGGCGCGACCGTGATCTCCGAGGAGGTCGGCCTGACCCTCGAGAAGGCCACGATCAACGAGCTCGGCACCGCCAAGCGCATCGTGATCTCGAAGGAAGAGACCACCATCATCGACGGTGCCGGCACCGAGCAGGACATCAAGGCCCGCTGCGAGCAGATCCGTGCCCAGATGGAAGACACCACGTCCGACTACGACCGCGAGAAGCTGCAGGAGCGCCTGGCCAAGCTCGCCGGCGGTGTTGCGGTGATCAAGGTCGGTGCAGCGACCGAGGTCGAGATGAAGGAAAAGAAGGCGCGCGTCGAAGATGCGCTGCACGCCACCCGCGCCGCGGTCGAGGAAGGCATCGTCCCGGGCGGTGGCGTCGCGCTGGTGCGTGCGCAGGCCACGATGGCCGAGCTCACCGGCGACAACCACGATCAGGATGTCGGTATCGGCATCGCGCGCCGCGCGATGGAAGAGCCGCTGCGCCAGATCGTCAGCAACGCCGGTGGTGAGCCGTCGGTGGTGCTGAACAAGGTCGCTGAGGGCGAAGGCAACTACGGCTTCAACGCGGCCAACGGCGAGTACGGCGACATGGTCGAGATGGGTATCCTGGACCCGACCAAGGTCACCCGCTCGGCGCTGCAGAACGCGGCTTCCGTTGCCGGCCTGATGATCACCACCGAGGCAATGGTGGCAGAGGAGCCGAAGGACGAGGCACCGATGCCGGCCGGTGGCGACATGGGTGGCATGGGCGGCATGGGCGGCATGATGTAAGACGTCCCCCGACGCACCCTGTACGAACCCTGCCCGGAGCGATCCGGGCAGGGTTTTTGTTTTCTGGATTGCTCGCCGTTGGCGACCTGGATTTGGCTGCGCGTGGCGGCGCGCGGGCGCGTTACTCTTTTTGCATGCCCAAAGAAGAGTAACCAGAACAAAGGGCACCCCGGACTTGCCCCTCGCGTCCGCGAGGGGTTCCCTGCGCTTCTCGCAGCAGGTGGCGCTCGGGGACCTCGG
>JASFVZ010000074.1:0-7864 GCA_050049565.1 Chromatiaceae bacterium
ATTCCGGTGTCGTCTGATATCGGCGTCGGTTGGGAAAGGTTCGTGGAACGACCTCGAGATTATGCGGCGCGCTGGCCGGTCGTGCCGCAGTGTGTTGAGTCCGCCCAGACGGCCTGACGATGATTGGCTGCTGGCCGTCCCTGCGGATCAGGCTTGCAGTGAGATCAAAGACATAGCGTGCTCTGACGCTCTTGAGAACAGCGTCAAACGAGACCGCTACATCGTGGTGACACGGATGCACGCCATCCAGGGCGCGCCCCCTGCGGGCGCACCGACGTGCGTCCAATTTCGCTCCCGGCGAAAGTGTCATCCACAATCACCTGTCCGTCATCCTCGACCAATGAGTCGACCTCGCCCCTGCGTGAAAGCGGCTGCATCACGGCGATGTCGATCTTGCCCGCGGGTCTGCGCCTACCACCGACAATGGTGTTACGACCCAGTTTCCAATGCGAAGGAACGCGAGAATTCCAACTTTCGTGTACACTGTTTTCGTGTTGTTCCGGCGGTTGGTGGACAGTGAAGAACATTACGTTGAGTGCGGACGAGAAACTCATCGAAGCGGCCCGTGCCCGCGCCCGCGCCGAGCATACGACCCTGAACGAGCAGTTTCGGGAATGGATCGCTGCGTACGCTCGCGAGCGAAGTAGGCTGAGGGAGTACGACACGATTGTCGCAGACTTGAAAGGAAAGCTCCGCGTTGGCAGGAAACTCTCCCGAGATGAGATGAATGAGCGTTGAGTCGTTTCTCGATACGAACCTTTTCATCTACCAACTCGAGGCGCGCGACGAACACAAATCGACGATTGCTGATGCGATCATACGAGAGGGTGTCGTAACCGGTAACGCCTGCATCAGCTACCAAGTGGTCCAGGAGTTTCTGAATATCGTGCTCCGCAAGGCCGAAGTCCCGCTTGACGTCAGCGGTGCGAGGGCCTATCTGGATCACGTCTTGACGCCTTTGCTCCGTGTATCGGCCAGCCCAAATCTGTACCATCGAGGGCTTGATATCCAAGACCGCTATCACTTCGGCTTCTATGATTCATTGATTGTCGCCGCGGCCCTAGAGGCCGACTGCACGCGATTGCTGACTGAAGATCTTAAGGACGGGCAGGTGATCGAGACGTTAACGGTGACGAATCCATTCACAATGACGTAACCCAAAAGGTCTGTGGATTTCACCACCCTTGACTGGCTACGCCAGCACCATCCGGCCTGGCGCCTTCTGGCCTCCCCGCATGCACCATTGATCGCGAGTTTTCTGCATCGCGTTTTCATCGAGCCCAACGTACGAGTGATCACGCAGGCGGATCTGGCCGAAGCGTTGGAGGACGAACTCTTCGCATTGCGGGAGAGCTTGGGCAATGACGCGTTTCCGAAGTCCGCATCGGATTACCTTAACGACTGGGCCACTGGCGACAAGGGGTGGTTGCGCAAGTTCTATCGTCAGGGCTCGGACGAGGCCTATTTCGACCTGACCCCGGCTACCGAGAAGGCGATCGCCTGGCTCAACGGCCTGACTGCGCGCAGTTTCGTCGGCACCGAATCACGCCTACTGACCCTGTTCGAATTGCTGCGGCAGATGAGCGCTGGCAGCGAGACCGATCCCACCGTGCGCATCGCGGAACTGGAACGCCGGCGTGATCAGATCGACGCCGAGATCGCACGCGTGCGCGACGGTGACCTGCCTTTGCTCGACGACACAGCGCTGAAAGAGCGCTTCCAGCAGTTCGTCGAGCTGTCGCGCGCATTGCTGTCCGATTTTCGCGAGGTCGAGCAGAACTTCCGCACGCTTGACCGCTGGGTGCGTGAGCGCATCACCCTTTGGGAGGGCAGCAAGGGTGAGCTGCTCGAGGCGATCATGGGCGAACGCGACGCGATTACCGATTCGGACCAGGGTCGCAGCTTTCGCGGTTTCTGGGATTTCCTGATGTCGAGCACGAGGCAGGCCGAGTTCAGCGACCTGCTAGAGCGCATCCTGGCCTTGTCTGCGGTCATGGAACTCACGCCGGATGCGCGCACGCGGCGGATTCATTACGACTGGCTCGAGGCCGGAGAGCATACCCAGCGCACGGTCGCTCAGCTGTCGCAACAGCTTCGGCGGTTTCTTGATGACAAGGCCTGGCTCGAGAACCGGCGCATCATGGATTCTGCGTGGCATCGAAGGCAAGGCGTTGGCCATACGGCAGACGCCGCCCGCCGGTGACTTTATGGCCGTCGATGGTATTGGAGCAGCCATCGAACTACCGATGGAGCGGCCGCTGTACAAGCCCGCGGTACGGCCTCGGCTGACCGATCAGATACTCGACGCGGCCGGGCTCGATGTCGACACCGATGCGCTGTATGCGACCGTCGTCGTCGACAGCGCGGCTCTGGCGCGGTATATCCGCCATACGTTGCAGCGTAGTGATCAGGTGACGCTGGCCGACCTGTGCCGTGCGCGCCCGCTGGAACACGGCTTGGCCGAGCTGGTGGCCTACCTGGATCTGGCCGACCGCAGCTTCGAGACCTTGATCGATGAGTCGGTCGAGGAACACATCAGCTGGTGCGGACCCGGGCCCACCGGCGAGGAACGTTTGAAACGCGTCCGCCTGCCGCGGGTGATGTTCGTGCGATCATGAAAAGATGGCTAGTGAAGCTTTCGACAACGCTGAAATTGACGCAGCACCCGGATCGGCCTCAGCCGAGCTGTCGCCGTTGCTGGTCGCCTTATTGAAGGGGGTGATCTATCGCGACGAGGCGACCGGCAGCAAGGCCGCTCAATGGAGAGATCTGCTCACGCTGCAGCATCGCGTGCGCGATTATGTCGGCGTGCTCGGTCTGACTCTGATTTTGGATGAGGCCGAGGGCTACGCCTTTCTGCGCTCGGCAGATCGCGACCAACAGGAACCGGACGACAGCATCCCGCGCCTAGTTGCGCGTCGGCCGTTGGCCTTTCCGGTGAGCCTGCTGCTCGCACTGTTGCGCAAGAAGCTCGCCGAGTTCGATGCCGGCGGGCGCGACGGTGGGTCGAAACTGGTGTTGTCGCGTGACGAGATCGTCGAGCTGGTCCGGGTATTCCTGCCTGAGACGAGCAACGAGGCGCGCCTGATCGACCGCGTCGACCGCGACATCAACAAAACCGTCGAGCTCGGCTTTCTGCGCCGCATGAAATCGACCGGCGGGGAGCCCCAGGTGTTCGAGGTGCGGCGCATTCTCAAGTCGTTCGTCGACGCCCAGTGGCTGGCCGAGTTCGATGCGCGGCTGGGCGATTACCGCAAGCAGCTGGAAGGTGACGCGGAGGGCGATGGCGATGTCTGAGGCGCAGGCACTCGGCCTGGATTTCGTCGCCGACGACGCGCTGACCGGTTTCCGGCTGCAGCGCCTGGAGGTCTACAACTGGGGCACCTTCGACGGCCAGGTCTGGTCGCTGCATGCCGACGGGCGCAACGCGCTGCTGACCGGTGACATCGGCTCGGGCAAGTCAACCCTGGTGGACGCGGTGACGACGCTGCTGGTGCCGGCGCAACGTATCGCCTACAACAAGGCGGCCGGCGCCGACAGCCGCGAGCGCAGTCTGAAGTCCTACGTGCTGGGCTATTTCAAGACCGAACGCAGCGAACTCGGTGCCGCGGCCAAACCGGTCGCGCTGCGCGACCACAACAGCTTCACAGTGATCCTCGGCGTCTTTCACAACGCCGGCTACGACCAGACGGTGACCCTGGCCCAGGTGTTCTGGATCAAGGACGCCCAGGCGCAACCGGCGCGTTTCTATATCGGCGCGGAACGCGATCTGACCATCAGTGGCGATTTCGCGGGCTTCGGCAGCGACATCATGGCGCTGCGCAAACGCCTGCGCGGCAGCGGCGTCGAGTTGTTCGACAGCTTTCCGCCGTATGGCGCCTGGTTCCGGCGCCGCTTCGGCATCGACAACGAGCAGGCGATGGAGTTGTTTCATCAGACGGTGTCGATGAAATCGGTCGGCAACCTGACCGATTTCGTCCGCAGTCACATGCTCGAGCCGTTCGATGTCGCGCCACGTATCGGCGCGCTGATTACCCATTTCGACGATCTTGATAGGGCTCATGCGGCGGTGCTGAAGGCCAAGCGGCAGATCGCGCTGTTGACCCCGCTAGTGGCCGACTGTGATCGGCACGCCGAGGTCAGCGCGGCCAGCGACAGCCTGCGCGCCTGCCGCGCGGCGCTGCGGTCGTACTTCGCCGGGCTCAAGCTGGACCTGTTGGACAAGCGCCTGGCCGGCCTGCACGAAGAATGGCTACGCCACGATGCGCAGGTCGTGGCCTTGACCGGGCAGCGCGATGCACAGCGTGCCGCAGTCGCCGAGCTGCGTCAGAACATCGCCGACAATGGCGGTGATCGCCTCGAACGGCTCGCCGAGGAGATCCGGGTCCAGACGGCCGCGCGCGAGCGCCGCAGAACCAAGGCCGTTCGTTACGCCGAACTGCTGGCCGGGCTTGGGGTTGAGCCGGTCGTCGACGAGTCCGGCTTCGAGCGCCGGCGCCGCGAGAATGACGATGAACTGGCGACGGCCAAGGCGCGTGAGGCCGAGTTGCAGAACGCGCTGACCGAGCAGGCCGTCGCGCTGCATCAGGGCCGCGAGCAGCACAGGACGCTCAGCGCGGAGATCGCCAGCCTCAAGGCCCGGCGCAGCAACATCCCGGCCGAGCAGGTCGCGTTACGCGCGTCTCTATGTGCCGAGTTGGGGGTCGCCGAGGCCGAGATGCCCTATGTCGGCGAGCTGCTGGCGGTACGCGACGACGAGCGCGACTGGGAAGGCGCGGCCGAACGCCTGCTGCGCAACTTCGGTCTTTCGCTGCTGGTGCCCGATGCGCACTATCGCGCGGTTGCCGAGTGGGTGGATCGCACTCATCTGCGCGGACGCCTGGTCTATTATCGCGTCCGTGACAAGCGATCAGCCGGCCGCGGTGAACCGCCGACACCGCATCCCGATTCGCTGGTGCGCAAGCTCGCGATAAAGCCGGACACGCCGTTCTATGACTGGTTGGAGTCCGAACTTACGCGGCGTTTCGATTTCGCCTGCTGCGCCACCGGCGAACAGTTCCGCCGTGAGACCCGGGCCGTGACCCGCAATGGCCAGGTCAAGTCGCGTGGTGAACGCCATGAAAAGGATGACCGGCACCGCCTCGACGACCGTACCCGCTACGTGCTCGGTTGGAGCAATGACCAAAAGATCGCCGCATTGCAGGCGCAGCAGCAACAGCGCGAAACGCAGTTGGCCGAACTCGGTGGTCGGATAGCAGACATTCAGTCAGAGCAGTCCGGCCTGCGGCAGCGCCAGGATTTGTTGCTCAAGCTCGACGAGTACCGTGATTTCCAGGAACTCGACTGGCGCGCGATGGCGGCCGAGGTCGCGCGACTGGAGGACGAGAAGCGGCAGCTGGAGGGCGCGTCCGATGTGCTCAAGCAGCTGACCGGGCAGCTGCATGCGGCCACGGCACAGTTGGCCGATACCGAGGCCAGGCTCGACGAGCGGCGTGAGACAAGGGCGAAGACCGAGCAGAAGCGCGAGGCCGCCGACGCCTTGCGCGACGCGACCCTGGCACTGCGCGACGATTCCACCGAGGCGGACCACCAAGCAGGCTTCGCGCTGCTCGATGAGCTGCGCCCACAGGCACTCGGCGAACATCAGCTGAGTGTCGAGTCGTGCGACAACCGCGAGCGCGAGATGCGTGAGTGGCTGCAGGCGCGCATCGATGCCGAGGACAAACGCCTGAAGTCGCTCGGCGAGAAGATCGTCCGCGCGATGACCGAGTACAAGGAGGCCTACCGGCTCGAGACCGAGGAGGTCGACGCCAGTCTCGCGGCCGCTTCGGAATACCGCGCGATGCTCGCACAGCTGCAGGCCGACGACCTGCCGCGCTTCGAGGCGCGCTTCAAGGAGCTGCTCAACGAGAACACGATCCGCGAGGTGGCCAATTTCCAGTCGCAGCTGGCGCGCGAGCGCGAGACCATCAAAGAGCGCATCGACCGCATCAACGGGTCCCTGTCGCAGATCGATTACAACGCCGGGCGCTATATCAAGCTCGAGGCGCGCCCGAGCCCGGACCCCGAGATCGGCGATTTCGTCAATGAGCTGCGGGGCTGTACCGAGGGGGCGCTGACCGGCTCGGATGACGAACAGTACTCCGAGGCCAAGTTCCTGCAGGTCAAACAGATCATCGAACGCTTTCGCGGCCGCGACGGGCAGGCCGAGCTCGATCGCCGCTGGACCCTCAAGGTCACCGATGTGCGCAACTGGTTCGTGTTCGCGGCGAGCGAGCGCTGGCGTGAGGACGACAACGAGTACGAGCACTATTCCGACTCCGGCGGCAAGTCCGGCGGCCAGAAGGAGAAGCTCGCCTACACCATCCTGGCTGCGAGTCTCGCCTACCAGTTCGGACTGGAGTGGGGCGTCGTGCGCTCGCGCTCATTCCGCTTCGTCGTCATCGACGAGGCCTTCGGTCGTGGCTCGGACGAATCGGCACAGTACGGCCTGCGGCTGTTCGCCAAGCTCAATCTGCAGCTGCTGATCGTCACGCCATTGCAGAAGATCCATGTCATCGAACCGTTCGTCGATACCGTGGGCTTCGTGCACAACCCGGACGGTCGGGCGTCGATGCTGCGCAACCTGACGATCGAGGAGTACCGCGAGGAGAAGGCGCGGGCAATGCCTTGAACCCGGCATTCAACTGGACCGGCCCAGCCGAGCTGCGGGCGCAGGTGCAGCGGCTCTGGGACCGTGGCGAGCTGTTGCGCGAGCTGGTGACCGGCGAATCGTCGTTTCCGCGCCGCCTGAGCCTGAAGGGACCGAGCTCGGGTGAGATGAGCGAGCAGTTCGACGCGGTGCGCCACTGGATCGTCCGGCTCAATGCACTGCCGCACTTTCGGATCGAGATGCGCGAGTTCCGCCACCGCGTGCTGGGTAGCAACCGGGTACCGGCCGCGGTCTGGCTGGACGATAGCGATGCCGCGCTGGCCCTGCTCGGCAAACGCGCCGAGGCGGACCGTTTCACCGGGCTGGTCGCCGCGACCCGGGCACGCCGCCCGGAATTGCTGGATTGGCTCGAGGGGAAGCCCCACAAGGCGCTGGCGCTGGCGCAGGAATGGGGACGGCTGCTCGATGTCGTCGACTGGATCGAGGCCCATCCGCGATCCAATCTCTATTTGCGCCAGGTCGATATTCCGGGTGTCGACAGCAAGTTCATAGAGGCGCACCGCGGTGTGTTGAGCCAGTGGCTGGATCGCGTCCTGCCGTCGGACGCGATCGACCAAGCGTTTGTCGGTGTTGGCGGTTTCGCGAGGCGCTACGGCTTCCGCGTCAAGCCCGAGTGTATCCGCCTGCGTATGCTCGACCCGACGCAGGCGCTGGTACCCGGTGCCCCGGACGCCGACCTGACGCTCGATGCGACGACTTTCGCGGCGTTGGCGCCGGGTGTCTCGCGGGTCTTCATCACCGAGAACGAGATCAATTTCCTCGCGTTTCCCAAGGTCGCGAACAGTCTGCTGATCTTCGGCGCCGGATACGGCTTCGAGGTATTGGCGGAGGCTGGATGGTTACAGCAATGCCAAGTGTATTACTGGGGTGATATCGATACTCACGGTTTTGCGATCCTCGACCAACTGCGTGCGCACCTGCCGCATACTCAGTCATTGCTGATGGACCGAGCGAGCCTGCTCGCGTTCGAGGCGCACTGGGGCGAGGAGGGCAGACCGACGCGGCGCGATCTCCCTCGGCTCAACGCTGCTGAGCGCGCGTTGTATGACGAGCTGCGCGACAACCGTATCCGGCCTGGGCTGCGCCTGGAGCAGGAACGCATCGGCTTTGGATGGGTCGAGCGTGCGCTCGCGGCCTTGTAGCGGCTCACAC
>JASFVZ010000391.1:0-3359 GCA_050049565.1 Chromatiaceae bacterium
GCGCGATGCCACGCCCGAGGAGATCGAGGTCGGTGGCAGCGTCGTTGCCGGCCCCGACGTCGGTCAGGCGATGCTCTCGATCGACAAGGCGAAGCCGACCACGACTCACTAGTTTGTTTTGCCGCCGGGCCCGGCACTCGGGTCGCCGGTGAGCTCGATCATCTCCGATACCTCGAGCACCCCCTTGATCTCCAGGAAGGGGCAGGACCGGGCCGCAGCCAGCGCCTCGTCCATCGATCCGAAGTCCAGAATGCTCAGGCCGGACATGGCGGTGGTGCTGCCGGCTTCGGGCGGCTTGCCGGGCTGTACGGTGTGGGTGTCCTTGAAGGGAATGGCAGGACTCACCACGGCGCTGCCGAGCCCGTTCAGCCATTGCTGGTACTTCTCGAAGTGCGCCTTGCCCTGGGCCGGGTCGGCGGGGTACTCCCCACCGAGATAGACGAAGATGAATCGTGGCATATCGATCGGAACTCCCGCGTGTGGTCGCAACGTTGGACGGTCGGACGACCGGGTATCCTTGCCGCGCATTGGGTTTCTTATTATTGAAGTTTATCAGTACCCTATGAAAATCTGCTTTACCTCGGGGCCGCAGACTACTACAAAGAGCGCCGGGTAATAGCTTTGCCGTTGCTATTCGAAGAAGCAACTTTCAGATTTATCGGTAAGCGACTGATAAATCGCTTTTTATGACGAGAGGTGAAACATGAGCGAACCGAAAAAGACCCGTCCGAAGGTGCCGGAAGGCAAGACGCGCTACCTGCTGACGCGCCAGAAGGATGCGAACGAAAAGGGCTATGTCGGTTACGACACCATCTGGGAATCGTTCCAGAAAGAGGCCGAGTACACGACGCCGAAGCGCCCCTAAGTCTCTTCGTCGTGGCCCGGCCCGCCAGTCAGCGCTTGTGCAAGCCGTGACTGGCGGGCCGGGTCGGATCCTCCCCATCCTATTTCTTTATCTGCCCTTTTCGGCGAGATCCTACCGGTCTGGTCGATGCTACCGCCGACAGCGGGCCAGACCCGAGGGCCAGTCCAGCGCCTCCAGGTGGTGTGTGTGGGGTAGAAACACGAACGCGTCATACCGCGCAGCGGGCTTGGTCGGGACATAGTTCTCCACGGCCTCGCGTTCCGGATCGTAGGTCGAGCCAATCGCGCGGTGGACGAGCCAGCGATCCAACACCCGGGCGGCCGGTTCCTCCGGCGAGAATAGCCAGAAGCGAGCCTGTCGGCCGGCACTCAGCATCGCAGCCTCGAGGCTGTCCGACCGTGGAACGGGTACCGGCAGGATCTCGCAGGAACCCCCCCAGCGTTTCGCTGCCAGGACCTCGCCGACTCCGGTGCCGAACCCGAGGATGAACACGGCCCTCGGTCCAAGTGCCTGACGCGCCTGTTGCCCCAGGCTGAGCTCACCGACGAGGCGCCCATTGGTCGCACGGGAATCGCCGACGTGCGTGTTGTGCGCCCAGACGATGCCCCGGGCGTCATCGCCGGAGTGGGCCAGTAGGCGAAGCAACGTCGCCGCGAAGTGCCTGCTACGGATGTTGGCCGACAGGAGTGGTGGACCCGGTAGCGCCTCGAGGTAGCCGAGCCCGGCTGCAGCCGCGCGCGCATGCTGCAAGGCCAGGAAGGTCCTGTCTCTGTCGTCTCCAGACGCACGGTGGTAGCGCGCCTCGAGGTCGTGCACGACCGAGCGCGCGTAGGGCCGTAGGCTCCGGCCGGTGGTTTTCACGATATCGGCGTAGGCGCTCGGACGCTCGCGAAACGGCGCGAACAGGTACTTAAGCTGCCGTACCGGTGTGCCGAAGAGCGGAGCATCCCGCCGATAGAATTCCTCCAATGCATCCAGCGCGCCTGAGATCGCATAGAGATCCAGGCCGTGAATCGCGACCCGTTTCGAATCCGGTTTGCCCTGGTTGAACACGCGCAACCATTCAGCGAACTCGGCCAGCTCCGCGTTGGCCCACACCCACGACGGCCAGTGGGTGATGCCCGCCAATGCCGCACGCGCCGAGGCAGGTGCCCCGGGGGAGTGGCGGACATAGCGGTCCAGGGGCGTGAGCGTGGCGCTGTCGCCCTCGATGGCAATGAACGCGACGCCGCCCGCCTCGATCAGTTCGCGCGACAGGCGGCTGCGCCAGACGTAGAACTCATGTGTTCCATGCGAGGCCTCGCCGAGCAGTAGGACCCGGGCGTCGCCGGCCGCCGCCAGCAGGCGTGCCTCGCCCTGACCGGTCTCCGTCAAAGGTTGCGCAGCAGCGTTCAACGGCACCTCGAACGCGTCCCCGGCCGCATAAGCGAATCCAGCGGACAGCAGGACGCCAACGAAGAGCGGTGAGATGAACCAGGAACGCCATAGCATCGGATTCAGAGTCGCGCCGATCGGAGCCTTCGCATCACCTTGTCGACTAGCGTCGTTTGCAGGGCAGTGTCCGCGAAAGCTGGCAGGCGGCGTGCGCTGCTTTGCCAGGCTTCGGCCAAATCGCCGACTGATACACCGGCGCGTCAGTCCTCGCGGGTCGGCGAATCGACGATGGTGCGAATGGCAGACGAGTTGAGGGTATCGCCGTCCGTTGTATTCCAGACATGGCCTCTTGGCGGGGCATCGCGGTCAAGATCGAACCTTTCCTCGGAAAAGGTGATCGCGATCCGTCGCTTGCCAGGATGACACCAGACATAGGCCCACCTGAGACGCTGATGATGCAGGGCCGCTTTGAACAGAGAACCGAGGGAGGCCATGGGCGGAAGTCTAGATCAGAAAACCTTATCCTCACAGCCAGGTGATGCACCAGAGGCGCTTGCGTACCCTACCCACCAGGTGCGCGAGGGCAGTCAGACCAGCGATGGGGTCAACCCTCCCCCTGACGCTCTTCCAATCTTGGGAGAGGGAACAAGCGCCCGAAGGGCCGATCAGTCGGGCGTCCAGCCGTGAGCCGAAGCCAGAGGCTTTGGCCGGTGCAGATTTCACCGGGCCAGGTGGCGTCTTTCCGGCGCGAGCATCTGGGATGCTGTTGCAACGTACGGGCTAAGCTTGGATCTGTTCCGACGAAGGCAGGGTGTAACAACAGCGTGAAGCGCGGGTCTCCTGATGCTAAGGAGATAAAAAAACAACATAGAAGGGACGGCGAATGGATTATCCGTGGCGCCGATTATCGCCGTTTGTATGGCCTTGGAGACATTGCCGCTGTTCGGCCACGAACTGCCCTGAGAGGCCGATATGCAGAGGTCCGGCCATGTCATGGCGAACCGCCGCTGACGGCGAGGCCACCTTGCGGAGAAAGCGACCGACATTGACATACGCAATGATTCGCAGGCGGCTGATCCCGGCGGGATAGTCGGCGATCAGATTCAGGAGGCGGCCAGTG
>JASFVZ010000392.1:0-3355 GCA_050049565.1 Chromatiaceae bacterium
GGTACGCGAACCAGGCCATCCGGCTGTTGCAGCAGCAGGACTACCGGATCACGCCGCTGCACCCGAAGTTCGAGACCATCGAACGCCTGCCGGTGACCCACCGACTGGCCGATGTCGCGGACCCGGTCGACACCCTCACGCTGTACGTCGGACCACACCTGCTCGAACCCCAGGCCGACGATATCGTGCATCTCAACCCGCGCCGTGTGATCTTCAATCCGGGCACCGAGAGTCCGGCGGTGCAACACCGTCTCGACGAGGCCGGCATCGATTGGCTCGAGGCCTGCACGCTCGTCATGCTCAAGACCGGTCAGTTTTAGCCCGTGTTCCTCGGACTCGCGCTGATCCTCGGTGCGCTGCTGTGGGCCCGGGACATCCGCCGCAAGGCGCCGGGTCTCGCACCGAGCTACCGCGGTCCCTGGATCATGGGTTCAATCGGCGTGATCGTGTTCATCGGCTACCTCCTGATCGTCACCCACGGAGCGCGCGGCTGATGGGGCGCTACCGACCGCCGGCCCCGCCGAAGTCGCCCTACATCAGCCGGGCGGGATACACGGCACTGGCCGGCGAGTTGGAAGGGCTCTGGGTGCGCCGGCGCGCTGTGGTGGGGCACCTGTCGGCCGCGGCGGCCGAGGGCGATCGCTCGGAAAACGCCGAGTACATCTACCGCAAGAAGCAGCTGCGCGAGATCGACCGCCGAATCCGCTACCTGCAGAAGCGACTGCCGGCGCTGAAGGTCGTCGAACCAAGGACCGACAACATGGACCAGGTGTTCTTCGGTGCCTGGGTCACGCTGGAGACGGTGCAGGGTGAAACGACGACCTACCGAATCGTCGGGGCCGACGAGTTCGACCCGAAGCGCAACTGGATCAGCATCGATTCACCGATGGCCCGCGCCCTGTTGAAACGCCGGGTCGACGAGGAGATCCGTGTCGAGACGCCCGGTGGCCTCAAGGAACTGCTGATTATCGATATCGCCTATCGGGAGATCGAGGTTTCCGACGATTGATGGCGCCGTCAGATCACCCCGGCCACCGCAGCGGCGAGATAGGCAATGCTGAACCCGACCAGGCCGATGCTCCAGACCTGCAGCCATAGGATCCTGCCATGGCGCGACAGCCACCAGAGTCCGATGCCGATGATCAGCGCCAGGGCCACGGTGAAATTCAGCATGAAATGCAGGCCGGCACTCTCGGCGTAGACGGTCATCTGGTCCAACGGGACCTCGGTCGCTTCGTAGCGCATCAGGGCCTGCCTATATCAATTCGGCGTCGGTCATGACCTCGACCAATGCCGGGCCGTCGTGTGCAATGGCGCGGCCGAGCGCCTCGGCCAGCTGATCGGCCCGCTCGACCCGAATCCCAAGGCCGCCACAGCTCTGCGCATAGGCGGCAAAGTCCGGATTGCGCAGGGCGGTCTGCCAGACCGGCCATCGACCCGCCCGTTGTTCCTTGCTGATCTTGCCGAGCTCGGCGTTGTTGAGCAGGACGTGGGTGATCGACATGCCATAGTGCACCGCGGTCGTGAACTCGGCCATGTACTGGCCGAAACCGCCGTCGCCGCTGACCGAGACCACCTTGCGTCCGCGATAGGCCGGATCGGCCTGGGTCGCCGCCCAGGCACCCATCGCCGCCGGGAACGCGAAACCGATCGAGCCGAGGTAGCCGGACATCAGCACCCGCTGGCCGCGGCATTCGAAGTAGCGCCCGAATGAATAGGTGTTGTTGCCGACGTCCACCGGCAGCACGGCGTCGGCCGGCACCAGCTGCGACAGCTGTTCGAACAGGTTGGCGGAATTCAGCCCCCGGCCGCGCTCGCGCGTCCGCCGCGCCGCCTTCTCTTCGCGCCAGATGCGCCAGCGCTCGGCCAGCTCAGTGCGCTGATCGACTGACCCGGTGTCATCCGGCAGCGCACGCCACAGCCACTCGGCGGTCAGGCCGATCTCGCCGAGCACCGGCAGGTCGACGGCGTGGAATTTCCCAAGCGTCATCGCATCGAAGTCGACCTGGATGATCGGCTTCTTCGGGCTGATCCCGGTGTGATTGGAGAAGCTGGCGCCGAACACCAACAGCAGATCGGTCTCGTTCATACACCAGCTGGCGACCGGCGTGCCACTGCGTCCGAGCACCCCGGCGGCCAGCGGATGATCGTCGGGGATCTGGCCCTTGGCCTTGAAGGTGGTCAGCACCGGCGCCTTGAGCTTCTCGGCGAGGCGCACGACCTGGTCCATGCGGCCGACCGCGCCGTAGCCAACCACGATCACCGGACGTCTTGCGTCCTTGAGGCGCTGCAGCGCCGCGGCCAGCGAGTCGGTCGCCGGCAGCATCGCGCGGTCACCGAGGCGCCCGGCCGGGCCGCCGGCCTGCAGTTCGGCGGGTGCCGGCAGCGTCTGGACCTCGTCCGGGAAGATCAGGTGCGCGACATCGCGATCGACGATCGCGTTCTTGCAGGCGAGGTTCATCAGTTCGACGGCCTTGGAGTCCCGCAGCACCGTCTGGCTGAACCGGGCGACCGGGGCGAAGGCGCTGGCCAGGTCGAGTTCCTGGAAGGCACCGGGGCCGAGCACCTGGGTGTCGACCTGTCCGGTCAGTGCCAGCACCGGCGCGCGGTCGACCTTGGCATCCCAGAGGCCGGTCATCAGATTGGTCGCACCCGGGCCCGCGATACTCAGGCAGGCCGCCGGCCTGCCGGTGAGCTTGGCATAGCCGGAGGCGGCGAACGACGCCGCGCCTTCGTGGCGGATGCCGATGTAGGTCAGCCTGCCGGCCTCCTCCTGCAGGCGCAGGGCGTCGGCCAGCCCGAGGTTGGAGTGGCCGACCATGCCGAAGACATGGGTCACGCCCCAGTTGACCATGGTCTCGGCCATGCGGTCGCTGAGGGTCGGCGTGTGCGCGGTCGATTCCTGCACCGCGACATAGACACCGTCGTCGCGCTGTTCGACCGGGAAGGTTGGCACGCCATCGTCGTGCGCGCCGGGCGACAGGCCGGTCAGAGGATGGAAGTCCCAACCATGCCAGGGACAGCGCAACCAGCAGTCGTCGCTGCCATCGCTGCACTCGATGCTGCCCTCGCCCAAAGGCCCACCCTGGTGCGGGCAGGCGCTGTCGAGCGCGCCGATCTGGCCCTGGTAACAGGTCAGGGCCAGCGACTGGCTGCCGGCCTGCACGGCGCGTACCTCGCCTTCCTTGAGTTCGCCGACCTCGGCCACCTTGTACCAGGCGGTGCGCAACCCGTCCTGGGCGTCGAGTTCTTCCTGCGTGATGGCCTTGTGCGAGCCATCGCACAGCGGCGCATCGCCGGTCCGCTTGCACTGGCAGAAGAACACCTTGCCGTCCTTCTCGGCGGTGTATTCCAG
>JASFVZ010000393.1:0-3354 GCA_050049565.1 Chromatiaceae bacterium
GATCGGACAGGATAACCGCTGAAAGCATCTAAGCGGGAAGCCCCTCCCAAGATAAGTTCTCACTAGACTCTCGAAGTCTCTGAAGGGCCGTTGAAGACTACAACGTTGATAGGCTGGATGTGGAAGTGCGGCAACGTATGAAGCTAACCAGTACTAATTGCCCGTGAGGCTTGACCATATAACGCCCAAGACCTTTGGTCTTGCGACGTCAAAGCTGGTCTGACGTGCGCTTGATCGATCAAACCGAACCGGGGGCCGTGAATCTTACTCACGGCTCCGAACAGTTTGCCTGGCGGCAATAGAGCACTGGAACCACCTGATCCCATCCCGAACTCAGAAGTGAAACGGTGCATCGCCGATGGTAGTGTGGGGTCTCCCCATGTGAGAGTAGGTCACTGCCAGGCTTCAACCCGAAACCCCAGTCGCGAAAGCGGCTGGGGTTTCAACTTTTTGGCTGGCAGTGACCGAAGGGTGAGCCAAACCGTCATGCCTGTGGCATGACGCAGTTGGCGAACGACCAGCCAGGGATGGCTGGGCCGGAACCCGGCTCCACGGATGGATGAAGCACGCATCCGCGTGCGAATCACCGAGCCCCTCTGGCCGCGAGTGGTTGCCAGGCTTCAACCCGAAACCCCAGTCGCGAAAGCGGCTGGGTTTTTTCTTTTTCGTCCGGCCGCACTCTGCCGCGTGCGCGTTACTGACCTGCACCCGCTGCATGTGGTTGAATGCAGGGCTTCATTGTGAGCTCAAGTGGCCTGCAGGCTATGGTTCGCTGGTTGAAGTACTCGGCGGGTTCCGCGGTCGCGGTATTTGCGGCTGTCGCCGGTCTGGGCGGTTTGAACCTCTATACCTATCAGCGGTTTACCGAGGAGACGCCGGTTGCTGCCTTGGCATTCGTTGAAGTGGCCCCGACGCGTTTTGAGGCCACCTTCTCAGAACCCGGCCGGCAGCCCCAGGTGTTCTTTCTCGACGGCGACGAGTGGCAGCTCGATGTGCGGATGATCAAGTGGAGCGATTGGATGACCTTTCTCGGCGAAGAGCCGCTGTATAGACTGGACCGGTTGTCAGGGCGTCACAGCGACCCGGCGGTTGCACGTGCCGTTCGCCCGAATCTGCACGCGTTGTCCGAGAGTCGAGGTATCGACCTGTGGTCGTTCGCCCGCAGCTCAGGTGACTGGCTGCCGGGAATCGATGCGGCCTATGGATCCAGCGTCTACCTGCCGATGCGTGATGGCGCCCGTTATCAGGTCACCATGTCGCGGACCGGGCTGGTCGCCCGCCCCGTCGACGCGAGGGCAGACAGTCAATGACATCGGCCCGTTACGCCATCATCGACATGGATCCCAAGACCCATGAGTTTTCGCTGCGGCTTACGCTTTCGGGCGCGCAGGGCCAGGCGACGGAGATGGCCCTGCCTGCCTGGATCCCCGGGAGCTACATGATCCGCGACTTTGCCCGGAACATCACCGGGTTGCGGGCGTCCGACGCCCGCGGCGCTGTCGATGTCGTCAAACTGGACAAGCAGACTTGGCGGTTCGGCCCCTGGGTCGGCGAGCTGACGGTCGATTACAGCGTCTATGCCTTCGACCTCTCGGTACGGAGCGCTTTCCTGGATGACAAGCGCGCCTTCTTCAACGGAACAAGCCTGTTCATTCAACCGCTGACCGATGTGGGCGATTGGTCGCTGAGCATTGCAAGGCCGACCTCGCCGACGACTGCGGCGTGGAAGGTCTGGACGACGCTGCCCGCCCTCGACGTCGACAGCGATGGATTCGGCGTCTACGTCGCGAGCGACTACGAGCAGTTGATCGATCATCCGGTCGATGTCGGGCAACCCGTCGCCGGGGAGTTTTTCGTTCGTGGCGTCCCCCATCAGTTCGTGGTCAGCGAGGGCGGCAACTTCGATATGGGGCGGATCTGCAGTGATATGTCGAAGATCTGCGTCGAACATGCCGCGATGTTTGGTGAACTGCCAATTGAGAGATATGCCTTTCTGACCCTTGCGACAGGCGACGGCTATGGCGGGTTGGAGCACCGGGACAGTACCAGCCTGATCTGCCGGCGTGGCGATCTTCCCGCGGCGTCGCTCGGCGAGCCGGACAAGGATTATCGCAATTTCCTTGGGTTATGCAGCCACGAGTATTTCCATCTCTGGAACGTCAAACGCATCCGCCCCGAGCGCTTTCGCCAGGTCGGTTTGCAGACGGAGGTCCACACCGAGCTGCTCTGGGCGTTCGAAGGAATCACCTCCTATTACGACGATCTTGCGTTGCCGCGCAGCGGCGTCATCAGTCGCAACGACTATCTCACCGCGCTCGCCGGCACCATCACGCGGGTGGTCCGCGGCGCCGGCCGGTATCGCCAGTCGGTTGCCGAGTCGAGCTTCGACGCCTGGACGAAGTTCTACAAGCAGGACGAAAACGCGCCGAACGCAATCGTCAGCTACTACGCCAAAGGCGCCCTGGTTGCGTTCGGGCTGGATGCCCTGGTGCGCCTGCAGAGCGCGGACAGCTTGTCGCTCGACGACCTGATGCGCAGGCTGTGGCTGCAGTATGGCAAGGCCGGAAAAGGTGTGCCGGAGAGGGGTATAGAGGCGGAGGTTGCGGCCCTGTTGGGTGAATCACAGGCGTCGTTCTTCGACGACTACGTCTATGGGACGAGTGAGATGCCACTGCAGGATTGGTGTGCGGCGTTTGGCATCGGTATGCGACTGCGGCCGGCCGCTGGCCCTGACGATCTCGGAGGCTATGTCGAACAAGCGTCGACGGATACACCGAACCGGCCGTACCTTGGCGGCCGTTTTGCGCAGTCCGATGCATCGCTGCGGTTGACGCATGTGCTCACCGGCAGCCCGCTGGCGGCGGCAGGCCTGGCGCCGGGGGATGAGATCGTGGCTATCGACGGCGAGAAGGTATCGACCGGCAATTGGCAGGACATCCTGCGCCGGGCCGAGGCCGGCGCCGTCGAAGCCCACTACTTCCGCCGTGGCCGCCTCTGTTCGACATCGCTACCGATTCAACAGGCACCGGATGACACCTGTGAACTCTGGTGGCTGGACGATGCGCAGTTGCCGCCGGCAGTGAAGGCGCGGCGCTCAGCCTGGCTCGAAACGGCATGCAACAAGACAGGATGACCAAGCCGGCCGCTGATCTGCCCCTGCTGACTGTCCTCGTGGATGGTCGCTTTCATTCCGGTGAGCAGCTTGCGGCCCAACTGGGGATCAGTCGCGCGGCCGTCTGGAAACGTGTTCGGCGGCTGCAGCAAACGCTCGGCCTGTCTGTTGATGCAGTGCGGGGTCGTGGCTATCGCCTCGCGGCACCGATCGAGCTCCTGGATGCCGACCTGATCAGGTCG
>JASFVZ010000394.1:0-3350 GCA_050049565.1 Chromatiaceae bacterium
GACCTGCCAGCCGGCGATCGATTGCAGCGCCGGCAGCTCGAGCAGACCCTCGCTGTCCATGCGCTGCGGGACCAGGGTCGCGGGCAGGCCCACGTCGTCGAGCGCCCGCGCGGTCGCGGCACCGATTGCCGCGATCGACAGGTCGAGCGGTAGCTCGTCCGGCAGGAGTGGGAACGCATACTGCACCGCATTGGCGCTGACGAAGACCAGCAGATCGGCCTGACGCGCCGCGGCCAGCGCCGCTACGGCCGTCGGCTTGTCCGCCGGCCCGAGGATCTCCAGGGTCGGGAAGCGAATCGGCCGACCGTGTGCCGCGGCGATCAGATCGCAGAGTGGATCCGCCTGATGGGCGGGGCGGGTGACCAGCACGCTGAGACCGCCCAGGTGACAGGGCGGGACCCTGTCGGGCTCAATGGTCGGCATAGAGCTCGCGCAGGATGGTCGCGGCGCCGTGCGCCAGCAGGTCATCGGCGACCTGCCGGCCGAGCGGCCCGGCCTCTTGCCGCGCGCCCGTCTGAGAGGCCCGCACTATCTCACTGCCGTCCACGCTACCCACCAGGCCGCGTAAGTGCAGCCGGTCGCCTTCCAATACCGCGTGTCCGCCGATCGGGACCTGGCAGCCACCTTCGAGCCGCGCATTCATGGCACGCTCGGCGGCGACACAGTCGGCGGTGTCCTGATGATGCAGCGGTTGGAGCAGCGCGTTGATGCGCGCGTCGTCAATGAGACACTCGATGCCGATCGCACCCTGACCGATGGCCGGCAGACTGTCCTCCACCGGCAGGTAGCTGCGAATGCGCTCGCCCATCCCGAGTCGCTTGAGACCGGCCGAAGCCAGGATGATGGCATCGTAGTCGCCGGCGTCGAGTTTGCGCAGGCGGGTGTTGACGTTGCCCCGCAGCGGGATGATCTCGAGATCCGGCCGTCGGTCGGCCAGCTGGCACTGACGCCGCAGGCTCGAGGTACCCACTCTCGCGCCGTCGTGGAGTGATTCGATAGCGTCGAAATCGTTCGAGACAAAGGCATCCCGGGGGTCTTCGCGCTCCAGCATAACGGCAAGATGCAGCCCGTCCGGGAGGTCGACGGGTACGTCTTTCATCGAATGCACGGCGATGTCTGCCGTACCATCCAGCATCCGCTGCTCGAGTTCCTTGACGAACAGGCCCTTGCCGCCGATCTTGGCCAGCGGGGTGTCCAGGATCTTGTCGCCCTGGGTGCTCATGCCGATGATCTCGACTTCGAGCCCCGGATGCGCGTTACGCAGCGCGGCGGCGACATGCTCGGCCTGCCACATGGCAAGCGGTGACTTACGGGTTGCGATGCGAACGGACTGGGCGGTCATGGGTGCGGTATCGTGCGTGGCCGTCGAAACGACGCCATGCTACTGGTTGGCGGGGACGCTGACAAAGTGGCCTTGACCGGTTGCTCCGGCCACTGAGCGTTTGCATATGCAGTCGCCGGGGCGACATTACACCGGAGTACGGTTTTGACCACGAAAAACACCCTGCCCGAGGGCCTGATCTTCGACTGCGACCATGAAACGTTCGAGCAGCGGGTAATCGAGGCCTCGCGCGAAGGTCTGATCATCGTCGACTTCTGGGCCGACTGGTGCGCACCCTGCCATGCGATCGCGCCGCAACTCGAACGCACGATCGCCGAACTCGGCGGCGAGGTGCGACTCGCGCGCGTCGAGGTCGATGCCGGCGAAAACATGAAGCTGGCAGGCCATTTCCGGCTGCGCGGCTTTCCGACCGTGATGTTGTTCGAGCAGGGACTGGAACGCGCCCGATTCAGCGGCGCGCGCCCGGCGCACTGGATCGAGCACTGGATCGAAGAGCATCGCAGCTGACCCGATCCGGGCTGGGACTCTCGTGACTGGATGGCTCAGGTATCCGTAGCAAATGCCGATAGACCTGACAGTGTCGTCCCGAGCCCGCTATTGCTCCTCGGGCTCCGGTCGATCCTCCTCTGGCGCTTAGCGCGCTCTTCTGCGGCCTGTTCCCTCCCCGAACAGGCCGTCTTTTATTTCGCCAGCTGGTCAACGCAGCAGCATTTCCTGGTCCATCACCAGCCCCTCCGCACTGGCGTAGACCAGCACGCGCAGCCGCTCGAACAGTTCGGCCTGCAATCGGAATTCAGCCAACTGGTCTTGCAACTGTGCGGCAAGCTCGGGCTCACCCTCGCGGGCCAATCGCTCTCCCGCATGATCGAGAACGGCGGCGAGGACGTCGACAAGCTGGGACACGCCATAGTCGACCGCAAGCAGCAGCGCCGGATCCGGTGCCGGCATGTCGAACAACGCGGCACTGTCGACCGCCGCTCCGTCCGTCATGAACAACAGCGCCCGCCCCTTGATTGCGACCTTCAACGGCGGCGTTGGCTGGGCGGCCAGGGCCTGGGCCGGCAGATCGACCGGCGTGCCGTCCATTGGCACCTCCAACGCACCAAGCGCAGGATTCAGCATCGAGCCGAGCGCCAGTACGCCGCGCGGATCATCGACCGCTGCCAGCAGGCTTGCTTCGACTGTCTTCGGCTGCAGTGTCTCGGGATCGATCTTGACCTCGGCAATCTGCAGGTTGAAGCCCTTCAGACCGGCGGTCATCGGACCTAGCACCAGACTGAGTTGTGGAATCGTTGCCTCGAGCGTCGCCGGTTCTATCCACTCGCAGGCGCCGCCGCGGTCGATCAACTCGCGCATCAGGGCCTCGATGCCGTTGCGCAGCTGCGGCAGATCGACACCGACGCCGGCCGATACCAATCCGCCATAGTCCGCCCCGACGCCGGGGACGGGCGCGGCGAGGCGCTGCAGATAGTCCGCCACGGCATCGGTACTCTCCCAGATTCCGCGGACCGCCAGCTGATCGTCCGTGGCGCTGGAGATCCCGAGGACCATCCGCGGCATCCCGGCGATCAACCCCTGGCTCAGTTGCAGGCATGCCGGCGACAGCGGTACGGCATCGGCACCCAGTGCCTGTATCACCTCGGCGTTGCGCCCGGTCGACTGTCCGAGCAGCGTGTCCAACAGCAGGTCGAGCCGGATGAAACCTTCACCGTAGCCCTCGAAGCCGTACTTTGCGGTGATCTCGCCGATTGTCCCTTGCGTGGCCAGGCTGCGTTCCGGGAGCTGCTGCCCCAGCAGCATTGGCAGGTCGCGCTCGAACAGGGCGTCTGGCAGCAGGCCTGCGACCAGGTGCTTCGATGTCACGGCCAATACCGCATCGATGCGCCCCAGGTCGATGCGGCGGTAGGCCTGACCGGCCAGTTCGCCACGCGTCGACGCGACGCCGGCTGTCCGCTCGATACGATCGAGCAGGGCCGTCACTGCCGCGGCGTCGGCCACCTCGATACGG
>JASFVZ010000395.1:0-3338 GCA_050049565.1 Chromatiaceae bacterium
CCCAAACGGCACGCAATATGCATGCACCTGATTGCAGAAGGACGCCGATCTCGGCCCATCTCGAAGCAGCACCGATCGTTGAGAAACGACAGCGCAACAAGAAGCCTATGACTACAACAATGCCAGTAACCGAGCGACGCGATTTTCCCCGCCAGGATACCCGGACCGCTGCCATCAGGGCCTGGTTGTCTACGGAGGAAAATGGCCTGCAACCATGTCGGGTCGTTGAGTTGAGCCGAAAAGGCATCCTGCTCAAGTCTTCTCAGGCGCTCCGCCCCGGCTCCACGGTCCAGGTCGTGGTCGCCTACACCCGCGGGGCCAACGTCACGCGCCTGTTTCGGCGCTGGACCAGGGTCGTCAGGCGCACACCCAGCGGGTATGCGGCGGTGTTCACCACGCAACCACGCAACGCGAAGGGCACGCGTCGAAACGCCACCCCCTGACCGCCAACCGCCAGGGCAACCGGCCCGGGTGCTGGTGTTTCCACCGGGCGCCGCGCGCGATCTGGCACGCCCCGGCGACCGCTCCAATCCGCCGGTGCCGTGCCGCGTCTTCATCGTCCGGATGAGCTAGGCCGATCGACCGGCTCATGCATGCCGCAGGGCCGAAATACGTACCCGACTTCCCGGCACATCGGCCTGTTGCAGTACCGCCCGCGCCCGCATGACCGCATCCTCCGGCAGCGCGAGATAGTAGTCGTGATCGGCGAGCAGGCTATGGACCCGAATCACCCGCTCGATGACCCTGTCGATCTGCTCGTCGCCAGCCGGCGCGAGATCAATCGAGTGGTAGCGGAAATCGTCGAGCACGTCCCGCCAGGCCCGGCAGTAGTTCGACAGGTAGTGTCCCCGCGCAATCCCGGATAACCAATAGAGATCGATCGATCGGTCGATGTCCTTCTGGATGGCATGATCGATAAGACTGCTGACCGACGCAAAGCCGGTCTCCCAGGCAATCAATACCAGCGGTCGCGCGGAATTCTCGTCGAGCGTGAAGTCGCCGCATGGCCCCTGCAGTCTGACCTCGTCGCCTTTGCGCAGACCGTTGAAGACGAAATCACTGAACGGGTCGTCGCGTCTTCTCAGGTGGAAACGCAGCTGGATGCTGTCGCACGGACAACTCGCGATCGGCAGCACCTCTGCCGCCACACCGTCGAACGCCAGCTCGACGCCCTGACCGGCAAGGAAGTGCAATCCGGCGCTGCGCGGCGTGCGGACCGTCAGCTGCATCACCGTGTCCTGCAGCAGTTCGAGCCGGCTGACTTTCGCCAGGATGCGCTGCTGCGGGACTTCGGCAGCGGTGCCGGCTTCGCGGGTTTCGATCGTCAGATCGCCGGTCGCCCGGGTGTTGCACAACAATAGCCAGCCATGCGCTGCATCGGTCTCCGGGAACCGATAATCGGCATGACGAATCGACGTGACCTCGCCATCGATCAGGCGGGCCCGGCAATCGCCGCAGCTGCCGTTGGCGCACCCGTGATCGAGGTTGAGGCCGGCACGCAGGCCGGCCGCCAATAGGGTCTCGGTCGGCTCGGCCGCGAAGACGTGGCCGCTTGGCTCGACGGTAATCGTATAGGCCATGACGCCGACACTTTAGCGTCCGGCGGGAGATGGCTCAAAGCGACGGATCAAGTCGTTGCACGATTCCCCCGCGGACGCGGGGGTACGAGGCTGGGCGTTCAGTGATCGCGGCGCAGCTTCATCTGGTTCATGAACCAGCCGATCAGGGTGCCGAGCATCATCGCCTGGCGGGCATCACACTGCTCCTGCAGCTGCAGCAGGCGGGTCTCGGTTTCCGCCGCGAAACGCTGGTAGCTCGCCACCTGGTCGGTCAGGCGTTCGATCTCAACGCGTGCGCGCTGCAGTTCGGTGCACAGGTGATCGACGTTGGGCTTGAAGTCACGATTCGCCTTGGACGCGGCGGCCTCGCGGATGCGGGCGACCTTTTCGACCATGCCGGACCGATCCGAATCGAGATCCGGATAGGCCTTGCGCAATTCCGACAGGCGAATGTGGCCTTCGAAGGCCTCGAGCAGGCCTTCCTGGATGTGCTGTTGAATCATGCGTCGCGGGACGCCGACCATGCGCGAGGCCTGCGAGACGCTGAGCAATCGATCCATATCTCCTCCGGAACGGGCCTTATCCCATATGGGATAGTTTCGAGGAGTATAGACGGCCTTATCCAGAGTAAAAGCCTCAAGAATTGAGTCCTAGACAAGCTCCACGATCCGGGAATCTTCGAAATTGGGTGCCTCTGCCGCATGGATCAGCGGCCGCGCCGTCTGCCCGACCTCCGCCCCCGGGCAGATTGCTCACCCCCGACCGGCCGATCCTCCACTTGCAACCGGGCGAGGATTTCGAGCAATGGCTCGAGCACGGGCTGCAGCTTGCGCCGCATCAGGGTACCGATCGCCGTGCTGTCGCCAAACGCCGGACGCACCACGCCGTAGCTGAGACCGGACAGCAGCCGCAGCGCGATCAACTGAAGCGGATCGACCTCTGCAATCCCGGCGACCGCCCGGGCGTCTGCGTCCCGCCGAAGCCAGGCCGCCGCGTCGCGGTCCAGCCCATCGAGCGTCATATCGACGCGACCATCGGGACGGATCTCTTCGAAGTAGCCTGCAATCGCCTCCAGTGTCAGTATGACGACTTCCTGGTTCGACGGCTTTTCGAAGATCCGGACCACGGTAGCCAGGAAGGCCTGGCCGTTGGCCGAACATACCCGCTGCAGCAGCCGGGCCACGGAATTACCCTGTCGCGCGAGTTGCGTCAGCGTGTCGCTGGCCGCGAGTGGATGGGCCCGGGTCTCGACCGGGAGCCGATCGGGCCGGGCGAGAATGAACCCGACATAGTAGGCCGGTTTGCGCTGGGCCTTGCGCCATAGGGCCTCGATGGCCTCGTCTTCGAGCAAACCGGGTTGCAGGACCAGTCGTACGGTCTCGATCTGTTGTTCCGGTTCGTTCTCGAACGGCAGGTGTTCGACGAGATAAGCGGCGAGCAGTGGCCCCATCTGACCTTCGACGATGGCCTGCTTGCGCAGCATATGCCGCGCATTGGTCGGGTCCTCCATCGCCCACCAGGCCCGTCGCGCAAGCTCGTCGGTCAGTCCCTGCGCCGACACCGCGGCAATGACGGCCTCCGGCTCACCGAGCAGCAGAAGCTGCTCGAGGCTGTCGTCGCGCATCTGACCCATCCGGGTCCAGCGCTGGAGATACACCGGGTAACCCCCGGGCGAGCCGAGGACATGGCCGGACAGCAGTTCCCGCACCCGCTTCAGGTATTGATCAGGCCGACCGGTCGGATTCAGCTTTACCTGGGCCTCCCCCGAGGCGGACAATC
>JASFVZ010000396.1:0-3337 GCA_050049565.1 Chromatiaceae bacterium
GGCCGCCGGTTGATCGAGTACCGGTTCGGCAGCGATGTCCGCCAGGCCTTCGATGACGATCTCACCCGGTTCTTCAACGGCCCCGGTGACCTCGACCGGCTCAACGTCGACCGGCTCAACCTCGACCGGCACCCGTCCTTCGACGATCGCATCGACATCGACCCGCGGGGTGACATCCGGGATCTGGTAACCGGGTGGCGGCGCGAAATTCGGAACGGCCGGAGCGCTGCTCACCGGCACTTCTGTCGTTTCCACTGCCTCCTCGACGGTGTCTTGCGCCGCTGTTTCGAGGTCGGCCAGCACCTCGTCGAGGGCATCCTCGGGCGGCAACCGGCCTTCGACGATCGCGTCGACATCGACCAGCGGGGTGACGTCGGGAATCTGATAACCGGGTGGAGGCACGAAGGACGGAACAGCGGTGTCGCTGACGACCGCCTCGGCCTGGGTTTCAACCACCGGCTCCTCAGCGGCGGCGTCGGCAGCCGCCGGTGCGGCCGCTTCAGCGGCCTCGTCGGTCACCAGTCGATCCTGCAGCCGTGCCAGCTGATCGTCCTTGAGGCTCAGCAGCTTCTGCATATCCTCGAGGCGGGCCTGCAGGTCATCGACCTGTGAGCGGAGCACCTCGGCCTCCTGGCGGGAGGTCTCGGCATTCTCGCGCGCCACGATCAGGCGTGACTGCAGATCGTCCGAGGTCTGCGCCGTTGCATCATTCTCTCCGGCACCGGCATCCCCCTCTCCGTCCGGACGTGGTGCGGCAATCCGCAGCTGGTCATCGGTCTCGGCTGCCGGGGTGGCGTCGGTCGGCGGAGCTTCGGCAGCCGCGGCGGCCTGCAGCCTCGCATCGCGCCGCGCCAGCCATTGATCCTGCTGCTCGCGGTACATCGCGCGCGCCTGCTGGCGCGTCAGCTGCTGGATCTCATCGAGCGCGGGGACGCGCAGAATTCGGCCCTGGCGCAGTCGGTTGATATTGTTGTCGACGAAGGCCTCCGGGTTGGCCGAAAGGAGCGCCATCATCATCTGCTCCATGCTGACCCCGGACGGACGGACCTTTTTCGCAATGCTCCAGGCCGTCTCGCTGGCCTGGACCGGACCGTACTCACCCGCGGTCGCGCGGACGACCGGCGCTGAGGCGGCCCTCGACGTCGGCGCTGGGGCAGCACGGACTGGCGCTGCGACCGGAGGCGGCGCAGGCCGCGTCTGGGCGACCGGTGCCGCGGTCTGTGGTGGCCGACGCATGGTCGTGGTCGGGGGATCGAGCAGCACCGTGTATTCGCGCAACATCCGGCCGTTCGGCCAGTTCACCTCGACCAGGAAATTCAGGAAGGGTTCGCGGATCGGGAATTCGGAACTGACCCGGATGACCGGTTTGCCGGCTTCGTTGAGCTGCGGCGAGAACTTCAATAACGAGAGGTAAAAAGGTCGCTCGGCCCCGGCACGTTGGAAGGCCTCGGCATCGGCCAGTTTGACCCGGATGCCGTCGAGCTCCTCGTTGCTGACCGACAGCAGCGTGATGTCGCCGTTGAAGTTCTGATTGAGCCGGGACTTGGAGGCCAGTTCCCCCAAACCCAGGGCGTGCGCCGGGACGTTCAGGGTCCCCAATGCGATCGATACCGCCAAAGCCAACTTGCGGACCATGAATCCTCCCTCCAGGTGCGTTCCTGTCCCGATCTCCCTGCTAAATCGCCACAAAACCGGCGATCTTTAGCGACAGTGAGCCGGCGAATTTATTTCCGGCTTACTATAGCCGAGACAGGGTTGTGTACCAACGTAGCTAGCGGCAGGGAACGCGACGACTGAAATAGCGTCGCGCTTTTTTTTCGTAGAAGGGCTGAGAGAGGTGCTGCGGATCACTGCTCCAACAGGATGCGCAGTACCCGACGCAGGGGCTCGGCGGCACCCCAAAGCAGCTGGTCGCCGACGGTAAAGGCGTTGAGGTACTCCTCGCCGAGGTTCATTTTGCGCAATCGCCCGACCGGGATGTCCAGCGTACCGGTCACGCGCGCCGGGGTCAGTTCACGCACCGTTGCGTCGCGCTCGTTCGGGATGACGCGCGACCACGGGTTGGCCTGGTCGATGATCGACTCGATCTCGTCGATCGGTACCGCCTTGCGAAGCTTGATCGTCAGACCCTGGCTGTGACAGCGCATCGCCCCTACACGCACACAGGTGCCATCGATCGGGATCGGGTTGTCCTCGCGACCGAGGATCTTGTTGGTCTCGGAGACCGCCTTCCATTCCTCCTTGCTCTGACCATTCTCCAGCGGTACGTCGATCCATGGGATCAGGCTGCCGCCAAGCGGCACGCCGAAGTTGTCGATGGGGAATGAATCGCCTCTCAGCGCCTCGGTGACCTGGCGATCGATCGCCAGGATCGCCGCGGCCGGGTCGGACAGCAGCCCGGCGGCGCTCTGGTGCAGCGCGCCCATCTGCGCCAGCAACTCACGCATGTTCTTCGCGCCGGCGCCGGACGCGGCCTGGTAGGTCATCGAGGTCGCCCATTCGACGAGGCCGGCATTGAACAGGCCGCCGAGGCCCATCAGCATGAGACTCACGGTGCAGTTTCCACCGATAAAATCTCTGCAACCGTTGGCGAGGGCATTGTCGATCACCGGGCGGTTGACCGGGTCCAGCGCAATCACCGTGTCGGGCTGCATCCGCAGCGCCGAGGCCGCGTCGATCCAGTAGCCCTGCCAGCCGGCACCGCGCAGGTCGGCAAAGACCCGCTTGGTATAGTCGCCGCCCTGACAGGTGACGATGGCATCCATGGCCGTTAGCGCCGCGATATCGGTGGCGTCCTGCAGCGGCGCCACCGCACGACCGATATCGGGGGCCGGCTGACCGACCTGCGACGTCGTGAAGAAGACCGGCTCCTCGATCAGCGCAAAGTCGTTTTCTTCGCGCATGCGTTCCATCAGGACCGAACCCACCATCCCGCGCCATCCCACGAACCCGACTCGCTTCATCTTCCTCACCCGTCTTGTTCCGTTACCTTGTTGTCAAAGCGCCGCGACCACCGCGTCGCCCATCTGCTCGCAGCTGGCCTCGGTCATCCCGTCGGACAGGATATCCGGTGTGCGCAGCCCCTGATCGAGCACCTGGTCGACCGCCTTCTCGACGCGGTCGGCGAGGCCCGGCTGCCCCAGGCTGAAACGCAACATCATCGCCACCGAGAGAATCGTCGCCAGCGGATTGGCGATGCCCTGTCCGGCAATATCCGGCGCCGAACCGTGAATGGGTTCGTACATCCCCTGGCCTTTTTCATTGAGCGAGGCCGACGGCAGCATGCCGATCGACCCGGTCAGCATAGCGGCGGCATCGGACAGGATGTCACCAAACA
>JASFVZ010000397.1:0-3335 GCA_050049565.1 Chromatiaceae bacterium
GTGCATCCGGATGCCTCGACCGCCGATGCGGCGGCGACGGCGCTGTTCATTGCGGGACCGGACGATTGGCACCGCCTCGCCCGCCAGATGGGCGTACGCTACGTCCTGCTGACCGACACGAACGGCCGGGTACACATGAACCCGGCGATGAAGGAGCGCATCCGGTTGCACCGTTCCAATCGTGAAGTCATCATCAGTGACCCGCTGAGCTGAGTCCGATCGAACCCAGATGACCGTCGACGTCACCGGGAACCTCACACTGCGCCAGACCAACGACCCCCTGCTGGTCGCGCTGCTGATCGCACTCGGTTTGCACGCCTTTGTGATTCTCGGCATCAGCTTCGATATCGCCCGGGAACAGCCACCGGCTCCCGAACGCACGCTCGACGTGATGCTGGTGCAGCCCAAGCCCAAGGCGGACCCGGTCGAAGAGCCGGACTTCCTTGCGCAGCAGAGCCAGGCCGGTGGTGGCGAAGAGACCATCAAGGAACGCCGCACCAGTCCCCTTGGGAACCCGGAAGCGGCGCCGAATCCGAAACCGGCGCTGGAGCTGGAGCGCTCCGGCGCCCAGGAACCGCGCCCCGATCAGCGGCCGGAGGTCATTACCGCACGCGAGGCGCCGCGCAAGGAGGCAACACCGCCACCAAAGCCGACCGTCGAGGCGCAGCCCAAGGCGCGGCTGAGCCAACTCCTCGCAAGTACCCAGCTTGAAATCGATCGGCTGACCGCAGAACTCGACCGGCGCACCCTGTCGGCATCGCAGCGCGACCGTCGCAAGGCCGTCAATGCCAGCACGCAGGAATACAAGTATGCCGCTTACCTGGAGTCCTGGCGCCGCAAGGTGGAGAAGATCGGCAACCTGAATTACCCGGAAGAGGCCAAGCGCCGCAAGCTATATGGCAACCTGCTTATGCACGTTGCCGTCCGCGCCGACGGCTCGGTCGAGAAGATCCGTATCCGCCGCTCGTCGGGCCACAAGCTCCTGGACGACGCCGCGGTGCGTATCGTGCGGATGGCGGCCCCATTCGCCCCTTTTCCACCGGAGATACGTGAGGAAGTCGACGTCCTCGACATCACCCGCACCTGGCAGTTCCTCGACGGCAATACGCTTTTCTCGTCGCGATGATCCCCTTGCCGCCCGACAGGGCTGGCCCGATACTGTTCTCATGACCCAAACCGAATCGCTTAAAAGCCAGCTGTTGATTGCGATGCCCGCGCTCGAGGATCCAAACTTCGCGCGAACGGTGACCTATATCTGCGAACACGGTGATCACGGCGCCATGGGCATCGTGCTGAATCGGCCGACCGACCTGCGTCTGGCCGACGTGCTGAAGCACATGGAGATCGAGGGCGGTCTGGGCGCCGCCGGCGAACAGGTCGTCTATCTCGGCGGGCCGGTCGAGGAGGAACGCGGCTTCGTATTGCACACGCATACCGACCCGTGGGACTCCACGCTGCCGGTGACCAGTGAGATCAGTATCACCACCTCGCGTGACATCCTCGAGGCCATGGCCCATGGCGACGGGCCGGGTCGGACCCTGGTCGCGCTCGGTTATGCCGGCTGGGGTGCCGGACAGTTGGAGAAGGAACTGCAGGACAACGCCTGGTTGAGCGGCCCGGCCGACCAGTCGATCCTGTTCGAACTGCCGCCGGAGCAACGCTGGGAGGCCGCAGCCAAGCTGCTCGGGGTCGACCTGAACCTGCTGAGTCACGATGCCGGTCACGCCTGATGGGCGTGCTGCTCGGGTTCGACTACGGGACGCACAAGATCGGCATAGCCGTCGGCCAACCGCTGACCGGGACCGCAACGCCCCTCACGACACTTGGCCTGGTGAACCGCAAACCGGACTGGTCAGGCATATCGGACCTGATCGCCGAGTGGCAGCCGCACGCACTGGTGGTGGGCCACCCGTTCGAGATGACCGACCGCGAGGCCGACAACGCACCGGGGGCCCGGCGCTTCGCACGCCAGCTCGAAGGTCGGTTTCGGCTGCCGGTTCACCTGGTGGACGAACGGCTCACCAGCCGCGAGGCCTGGTCGCGCCTGGGCTCGGAAGCCACCGCCGACCCGACCCGGGTCGATGCCTTTGCCGCAAAACTCATCCTGGAAACCTGGCTCAATGACTGAATCCGACCGAACGCTGTTCATGGAGCACGACGCCATCATCGATCTCGTCGAAGGCATGGCCGGCGTGCTGCACCAACACCTTCGAACACGCCGGTTGGACGACCCGGCCATCATCGGCATCCACACCGGCGGCGCCTGGATCGCGGAGCATCTCCAGCAACGGCTCGGCATCGATGAGCCAACCGGACTGCTGGATATCAGTTTCTACCGGGACGATTTCACACAGATCGGCGTCAACCCGCAGGTCAGGCCGTCACAGATACCGTTCGACGTCGACGGACGCCACATCATCCTGGTCGACGACGTGCTGCACACGGGGCGCACGATCCGCGCCGCGATGAACGAGATCTTCGATTACGGGCGCCCGGCGACCATCACGCTGGTGACACTGATAGAGCGCGCGGGCCGTGAACTGCCGGTGCAACCGGACGTCATCGGGCTCAGCCCGCCGCTCGCACCCGGAGACCATATCAAGCTCAACGGCCCGGCACCCCTGAGCCTCGAACTCCTGCATACGCAGCGGACAGACTGACGCCGAGCCGGTTAAACTCCCGCCTGATGCCCGCCAAGTCAGCCAGTCGCCTGCAGCTCAACGATTCCGGCCGCCTGCGCCACTTCCTCACGATCGAGGGTCTGAAACGCGATCTGCTGCTGCAGATTCTCGATGCCGCCGAGTCGTTCGCGGCGTTGCCTGGCAGACCGGTCAAGAAAGTGCCACTGCTGCGCGGTCGCATCATCACGAATCTGTTCTTCGAGAGCAGCACCCGGACGCGGACCACCTTCGAACTCGCCGCCAAGCTGCTGTCGGCCGACGTGATCAATTTCAATATCGGGACGTCGGCGACCTCCAAAGGCGAGACGCTGCTCGACACCCTGCGCAACATCGAGGCGATGCATGCCGACATGTTCGTCGTTCGCCATGCCGAGTCGGGCGCGGCCCACTTTATCGCCGAACACGCGGCACCAAGGGTCAGCGTCATCAACGCCGGGGACGGACGGCATGCCCATCCGACCCAGGCCATGCTGGACATGTTCACGATCCGCAAGCACAAAGGCGACTTCACCCCGCTGCGGATCGCGATCGTCGGCGATGTCCTGCACTCGCGGGTCGCCCGCTCCCAGATACTCGCACTGAACACCCTCGGGGTCAGCGAGGTGCGGGTCGTCGGGCCGCGTACGCTGCTGCCCACCGAGACGCGCTCACTCG
>JASFVZ010000398.1:0-3334 GCA_050049565.1 Chromatiaceae bacterium
TAGGTACCCGGATTCAGGATCAAGGCACTGACCTGCGCGGTGCGCCCGCCGGAACCGGCACGTGGCGGCAGGAAGCGGACCTGCTGATCGGTGTAGCCGGTCAGCTTCTCTGCCATCTTGCCCAGGAAAGACGCCTTGATCGACCCCGTGATCTCGGCCTGCTGTTCAGCCGAGAGTTGCTCAAAGAGGCGCCCGCCGGCCGTCTTGGCCATGTAGTCAAAATCGAAAAACGGCGCGATCTCGGAACTCAAAAAGTCGGCGAACTCCTCTTCCTGAGGGGCGGGTTCCCGGCCCAGAAACGCCAACAACCGGTCGATCCCTGCACGCAGGGCGACTGCGGGATTCACCACCTGCTCGGCAGCGGCAGTGGTTGCAGCGGTTGCCGACGATGGCCCTACGGATTGCGTTGCGAAGGCGCTGCCCGATGCGAGCAGTCCGGCGCTAAGCCAGATACCTAATCTCTTCATTTTTTCTCCCGATTACAGAGGCGAGGCACCTGCCGGATAAGCAGGTGCGATTTGGAACGCTAAGCCTTCCTGGCAGCCGCGAAGGTTGCCAAGGGCTCGGTATGAATGCAATGCGGACTTTTCCGTCGCCATCGCGGTTCGTCGAACCAAGCGAGCGGGTCGGCGCCGGGCAAGACCGTCCGATTGCGGGAGCTGCTAAAGGTATGGCCCGGCTGCGCGCTTAGGCGCGCCGGTCGGACGGAAAGGCAGTGACGTTGTCGAAGGCGATGCGGTTGCGGTCGGCACGTGATGCCGGGACGCCCATCAGGAAACCCTGCCCGCGGTCAAAGCCTGCAGAGCGCGCCGCATCGAGCAGTGCCATGTCCTCGATACCCTCGGCGACCAACTGCGGACCGACTTCCTGAATCATCTGCGCCAGATGGGTCACCAGCTTGCGCTGGGAGCTGTTCAACAGCTGCTGAACCAGCGAGATGTCGAACTTGACCACGTCGACGGGCATGCTGCCGAGGTAACGCACGGAGGAGTAGCCACTGCCGAAATCGTCCAGGGCTACCTCGAAACCCTGTGCACGCAGGCGGATGAGATTCTGGTTGGCCAGGCCGATCTGGGTGATCAACGCCGTCTCGGTGACTTCGATCATCACGCGGTAGTCTTTGAGGAACGGCCTGAATTCTTCCATCCAGATGCAGACCTGATCGTGTACCAGGGTCGGACCCGACAGGTTCAACGAAACGCCGGTGCCCGGACGTACGCGTCCTTCTTTGACATCCGTAACGACTCTGCGGATAACCGCGCGGTCGAGTTCCAGTTCCAGGCGCCGGGCCTCGACCACCGGGAATATGTTCGATGGTTCGATCAGTTCACCGTCACGTTCGATGCGCACCAGCGCCTCGTAGTGGCAGATCTCCCCCGACTGCAGATCGACGATGGGCTGGTAGCGCATGGTCATGCCGGCGCCGTAGATGAAGGCGTCATACACCGCCGTATTGACCCAGCTCGAGAACAGGCCCTCCGAGCCACGGGCCAATTCCTCGCTGAACATCACGACATTGGCATGGCCTGGCCGCTTGGCGCGGTACATCGCGATATCCGCTTTCCACTGCAGGGTCTGGAGGTCCTCGGTATCGTCGATTCGCGCACTGGCAAGTCCGGCGCTGATCCGCAGTGGCTCTCGAATACCGAGCCTGTTGAAATCGTAGCCGACGATTTTCTCATGGCACCGTTCGGCGATGCGCAGCGCCGACGACTCGTCGCAATCCATCAGCACGACCGCAAATTCATTGCCGCCGATTCGGAACAGCTCCTCGTCGCGCCGTAACACGGCGCGGATACGCCCCGCAATGACCTTCAGGACCTGGTCGCCGATCGGATGACCGTAGGAATCGTTGATCGCCTTGAAGTGATTGACGTCGAACAAGGCGAAGCACACGCCGACATCACGCTCACCGATCTGCTGCGGCAGCGCCTGCATGAACTCGTCGAAGGCGCGTCGGTTGCGGGCACCCGTCAACGCATCATGGTGCGCCAGGGTCCAAAGTTCATGACTCTTTTCCTCGAGGCTGCTGTGAACATCGAGCAGTCGGCTTTGATACTCGTTCAGCGACTCGCGGATCTTTTCGGTCTCCGCAACCGGCAATACACCGGCCAGTTCGCCGAGCATCAGGCCGCCCGGACTGGCCTTTAGCCGGTCGACGTGACTCGCAATGGCCCGCAGCGGCCGCACAATGAGGAACACCAGCGCCGCGAACAGCGTCAAGGCCATCGCCGCAAAGATGATGCTGAGGTTGAGGATTGCCCGGGACAGCAGGCTATTGACCGCCTCGTTCATCGGGTCATCACGCAGCGCGATAGCCAGCCGATCGGGCAATTCGTCGATCGTCAGGGCCTCGGCAGGCGACCGTTCAAATACGATCGACTGGCCGTCCGCGTAACGATAGTCGGCATGCGCCCTGAGCTGCGCCAGCACGTCAACGCGGATTGCCACATAACCCAGTATGGGGTCGTCTGGCCGGACGCCCGCAGCCGTCACCGGGTGAACAAAGACCACTGCAGGGTCCACGCCATCAAACTCGACGCGCACGGGCGGCGGCGGCACGGCGATACGCGCGGGGTTTTGCGACCGGGTGGCAGCACCGACTGCCACGCCGTCTGGCGAATAGACTGACAGGTCGCGAACGAAATCCGGTAGCTGACCGACCGGACTGGTCAATAAATCGCGCGGGGCGGGATCGTCGGACGCCTCGGTCAGCCGGCGCGCAATGCCCTCCGTCGCAGCGAGTCGCGCGGAGACCCGGGCTGCGTCCCGGAACAGGCGCTCCATGACCGAACGCACTTCACCGCGCGCCGCAGACTCGTGTGATGTCTGGATATCGGCGCGCAGGCGCTGGAACTCGGCATAGGTGTAGGTACCGTAGGCAACGAAGATCAGCGCCACCAAGCCGACCAACAGCAAGGCGTAGGTGCCAATGGTCAGGCCGCGTCGCCCTGTCATGGGTCGAATGCCTGACATGCGGCCGGTTTGGGCGACGGCAACTGCATCGGGATAGCTACGGCATGGCGCTTGACAACATACGCGAGTCGCGCGCCGCACAGCCCACTTACCGCCACATTCTCCCCCGAGAAGTCAGGTTTTTTATCTAACGCCTTAAAAGATAGCGCAAAAAAATGGAAAGGGTAACTTTCTTGGCTGCCTTTGGCGGCTGCCGCGCGGCATCGATCGCGCCAGGGCACCCGGCTCGAGACAAGGAATAGCGTTAGCGGCCCGTATTAGGGCCCGCTCAGTCGGCTGACGCGTCATCGCCACCACCCGCCGCGCCATCGGGTCCGTAACTTGTCAGGCTGTACTGTTGCGGGTTGGTCGCCGTGTC
>JASFVZ010000399.1:0-3329 GCA_050049565.1 Chromatiaceae bacterium
GCGACATCGTGCGCTCGGCCGTGTTCGTGCCGGAAAGCAAACGTCTGAACGTGTTGCTGCGCGAGTTTCGCGCCAGCCGCAACCACATGGCGATCGTTATCGACGAGTACGGGAGTGCGGCCGGGCTAGTGACGATCGAAGATGTCCTCGAACAGATCGTCGGCGAGATAGAGGACGAATATGATTTCGACGAGGGGGCGTTCATCCTCAAGCGTGGCAGCAACCACTACACGGTGAAGGCCCATACCACCCTCGAGGACTTCAACGATTACTTCGCCAGCGCGTTCGACGACGAAGACGTCGACACGGTGGGCGGATTGACCGTGCACGCCTTTGGCCATCTCCCGACCCGCGGCGAATCGGTCGATGTCGGGGGCTTCCGCTTTACCGTGGTGCGTGCTGACAGCCGGCGTGTCCGCCTGCTGAACGTCGAGCGTCTTGCCGACCTGTCGCCCGGGGATTCCGACGCCGCGGAATCGGTCGGCCCGGCAAACTAGCGATTGTGCAACCGAGTCGCTGGCCTTCTGCGGTACGGCTGCCGCTGGCCGGGGTCGCGGGCGGCATCACCGTACTAGGCTTTGCACCCTTCGGCATCGGTGTTGTTGCCGTACTCGCACTCGGCCTGCTGATCTGGCTCTGGAAGACAGCGTCGAGCGCACCTGCGGGTGCCGCGTTGGGCTTCGCTTTCGGCCTCGGCCTGATGGGCTTCGGCGTATCCTGGATCCGCATCAGTATCGCCCAGTTCGGCGGTGTCCACGAGGCGCTCGCCGTGACGATCACGCTGGGCTTCGTGATTCTGATGGCCAGCTATTTCGCGCTGGTCGGCTGGCTCGTCGTCCGGTTGCGGGGACGCGGATCGTCGCTGTGGCTGCTGTTGACCGTGCCCGCCGTCTGGGTGTTGATCGAATGGCTGCGGGGCTGGCTGTTCACCGGTTTCCCATGGTTGGCGATGGGCTACACCCAGATCGACCTGCCGCTCAAGGGGTTCGCCCCGCTGCTGGGGATCTATGGTGTGAGCGGGCTGGTCGTGCTGTCCGCCGCCTTGCTGAACGTCACGGCGCGGCTGCGCGCGGCGGCGGCGCTGGGGGTGCTATGGATCGCCGGTCTGGCGCTGCAGCAGCAGGCCTGGACGTCACCCGCGGGCGAGCCGATCAAGGTCAGCCTGCTACAGGCGAGCATCCCGCAGTCGCAGAAATGGCTTCCGGAGATGCGTGCGCCGACCCTGGCGGCCTATCTCTCGATGACCCGCCAGGTAGCTGACAGCCAGATCGTGGTCTGGCCCGAGACCGCCGTGCCCGCGTTCGATACCGCGGTGGAAGAGAGCCTGCTGGCCCCGCTGCATGAGCAGCTGCGCGCCGAAGGACGTGATCTGATCCTCGGGATCGTCGCAGCGGGCGAGGGCGATGACTATTACAACGCGATGCTCAGCCTCGGCGTGAGCGGGCGAGATCACTATTACAAGCGGCATCTGGTCCCGTTCGGTGAGTACCTGCCGTTGGAGCGCTGGCTGCGGCCGATCCTCGATTTCATAGAAATACCGATGTCGAACTTCGCGCGCGGCGATGGCAGCAAGCCATTGGTGACGCTGGCCGGGCAGCCGGTTGGTATCGATATCTGCTACGAGGACGCGTATGCGGAAGAGATCATCCGGGCCCTGCCGGAAGCGACCCTGCTGATCAATGCCAGCAACGATGCCTGGTTCGGCGACTCGCTGGCACCGCATCAGCACCTGGAGATCGCGCGTATGCGTGCCGTCGAGACCGGGCGCTACCTGCTGCGCGCCACCAATACCGGGATCTCCGCGATCATCGCGCCTGACGGTCAACTGCTGGGCGTCACGCCGCAGTTCGAGCCGTCGGTCCTGACCGACGAGGTCACGCCCCGGCAGGGGATGACACCCTTTGCCCGTTGGGGGCACGGTGGTGCGGTCGTGCTAAGCCTGCTGTTGTTGTCGCTCGGGTTGTGGCGGTCCTATCGCGGATCGAGCAGCGCCACATAGCCTGCATCGTCGGTTCATTGCCCGTTGCCGCGCCCGAGCAAGGCGTCGATCTGCTGCTCCTGCGACTGACTTTGATCGGCACTGTCCCTTGCCGCTTCGGCCTGCTGCAGCGCATCGAGATAGACGTTTGAAGGCGGCGGGCCTTCCTGACCAGGGGGTGCAGCGCCGTCGCAGCCGGCGAGCCCCAGTGCCAGTGCGAGGCTGGGCAGCCCCCAGTGCTTTGGATAAAGTGCCTGCATGGTGCGATTCCTCCAGGTGCCTGGATGCGCGATTGGCCGGATGGCATAGCGCACACAGCCGGTAGCGTCGATGATCGGCCGGTTCCCGGCAATCCTGAGGGGCACCGCACCGCTTCCATCTCTCAACCTAAGGAGCAGACGCGATGCCACGCGAGATTGTCAGGACCGACCAGGCACCCCAGGCGATCGGGACCTATTCCCAGGCGGTCAAGATGGGCAGCACCGTGTACCTGTCCGGTCAGATCGCGCTCGATCCGCAAACCATGACCCTGGTCGACGGTGATACCGAGGCGGAGATTCGGCGCGTGCTGGACAATCTCTCCGCAGTGGCGCGCGCGGCCGGCGGTGAGCTCGACGACCTGGTCAAGCTCAACGTCTACCTGGTCGATCTGGCGCATTTCGCGCTCGTAAACCAGATCATGGCCGAGTACTTCCACGAGCCCTATCCGGCCCGCGCGGCGATCGGCGTCGCATCCCTGCCACGTGGTGCCAGCGTCGAGATGGATGGCATCCTCGAACTCGCACACTGAACCGCGCCCGGTTGCCGCACGCGTCACCCGCTTCTGGCGCAGCGTTTGGCCGTGGGTCGGCATTGCGATCGGCCTGGTCGCCTGGGCTGTCGGCAACCTGCAGCGCGATGCGTTGATCGAGCGGATCGAGGCACAGGGTCGCCAGGAGATCGACCTCTACGTATCGCACCTGAACGGTCAGCTCGATCGATACGCCTTTCTGCCCGGCCTGTTGGCCGACGACTTCCGACTTCAGAGCCTGTTGATCGCGCCGCGCAACGAGGCCCAGCGCGACCGGGTCAATCGTTTTCTCGATCACGTCAACAGCAGCGCAGGTTCGCTCGATGTCTACCTGATGAATGCGAACGGCGAGACGCTGGCCGCCAGCAACTGGCAGGACGAGCGGACCTTCATCGGCAGCAACTTCTCGTTCCGGCCGTACTTCATCGAAGCGATGCAGGGGCGGCCCAGCCGCTACTTTGCGCTCGGCACGACCTCCGGACTGCGCGGTTACTACTTCTCCCACCCGGTCGGCGACCCGGGCGAGCCGATGGGTGTCGTGGTGGTCAAGATCGGTATCGA
>JASFVZ010000075.1:0-7807 GCA_050049565.1 Chromatiaceae bacterium
GATCAAGTCGAAGTGCTGTACGCACATTCTCTTTGATTGAATCACTGCATGATCGCCGTTTGGCCGCGATCGAAAACAATGGCTCCGCTTACCGTGCTTCATAAGATCGCGGCATCAGCTATTTGCCTATTTTTCAGTTAATTATTTGCTGAATTTAAGGCGGATTCGAGTATTCGTTCCCCGGCAGCGGTTTCCAACCGACCGCTCGTGCAACCAATCAAAAGCTGATACAAAGTCGAGAAACTCGGGCTAACGCATTAATAAAATAAAAAATGATTAGCGTAGCGTCAAAACCGCACTCGCCACACCGCGCGACGGGCGCCGCGGCCAACCGGCTCGGTCGTCAGTCGGCAATCTCCGGCGCGAATACCCGCATGATCATGGCCATCTGCTCTTCCGGCAGCGGGGTTGTATCGGCGACGGGAGGCTCGGGCGAGGCCGGCTCCTCGCCCTCGAGCACCTGCACGCTCACCGTCGACTCCGATAGTTGAAGGGCCTGTTCCCGGTCGCCCCCTTGCATGATCAGTTGCAGGTAGAGGCCGGCTGCGACGGCCAGTAGCAGCGCGACAACCAGAATGGTCACTATGCCGCCGGACTGTGAACGCGTAGGCCATTGCATGTTCGATTCCCCTGTCGGTGTTTTCCTGATTATCCACTAACCCGGCTATCTACCCTGCCCGAGCGGAAGACCGAGATCCACGTCACGACCCCGGGATCGTCATCTGGCCGCAACCGCAGCCAAGACCTTGCGTGCTTCGGCCATGCCCAGGGCCAGGTGCCGCTCGATCTCCATCATTGTGATCGGACCATCGCCCTTCCCCGCCGCCCAGTTCACGCTGAGCGCGAGGCTCGCATAGCAAAGCCCGAGCTCTCTGGCGAGTGCGGCCTCGGGCATACCGGTCATGCCGACCATGTCGCAACCATCGCGCTCGAGCTTTTTGATCTCGGCCGCGGACTCGAGCCGCGGACCCTGGGTAGCGGCGTAGGTACCACCGTCGCCGACCTCGACCCCGACTTCGGCTGCCGCTTCGACCAGGCCACTGCGCAACTCGCCGCAATAAGGTTCGGTGAAATCGATATGGGTCACCGACCTGAGGTCGGTCTCGAACAGGGTGTGTTCGCGCCCCCAGGTGTAATCGATAACCTGGTCCGGCACCCGCAGCGCTCCGGGAGGCATGCGCGTAGAGATGCCGCCAACGGCCGCCATGCCGACGACCCGGGTGACCCCCGCTTCCTTCAAGGCCCAGAGATTCGCCCGGTAGTTGACGCGGTGCGGCGGGATCGTATGCGCGCCGCCGTGGCGCGGCAGGAATACCACGGCGTGTCCGTCGAACCGACCGAAGGTCAATGGCGCGGATGGGTCGCCGTATGGGGTGTTGACGATCTCCTGGCGCTCGACGCGCAAGGCGTCGAGACGGGTCAGGCCCGACCCGCCGATGATGCCGAGAATCGACGCCGGACCGTTCATTCGCCCGCTACCGCAAAGATGCCGGCCGCATTGCGCCAATAGCCCTTGTAGTCCATACCCGCACCGAAGACATAGCGGTCTGGCACCTGCATACCGACGTAGGCCACCGGCGGCCGGACACCGCGGTCGTGTTCCTTCTGCACCAACACCGCCGCTGATACGCTGGCGGCCCCCCGTGCCTGACAGAACGCGATGATCGACTCCAGCGTATAGCCTTCGTCGAGGATGTCATCGATCACCAGGACATGGCGCTGCCCGAGGTCGTTGCTCGGCTCGACGCGCCAGTGGAGTTCGGCGCCGGTCGTTGCCCCTCGATAGCGCGTCGCATGCAGGTAGTCCACGCGCAGCGGCATGCTCAGGCGCGGCAACAGCAGCCCGGTCGCGACCAGGCCGCCATTCATGATGCACAGCACGGTCAGCTCCTGGCCGCCGAGATCCCGGTTGATCGCGGCGGCCATGCGGTCACAGGCTGCACCGACCTCGTCCATCGTATAGAGACGGTCGGCTTCGGACATCACCGCGACGGCCTCATCGAGCCCTTTGTTCATATCGGTTCTTCCAGATCGAGGTCGACAGTGGTCTCGGCGTTGATTCGATCCGCCAAGGCCACTGCACGTTGCCAGCGCGCGTTCCTCGAGAGCAGCTTCGCACGATCCATGGCCGGTCGGCCATGCAGCCGCGCCAGACGCGAGTGCGCCACCGGATCGTGGTAATCGCCCAACGCGTCGAGCACCTCGCCGGCGCCATCAGGATTGTTGCAGACCAGTACCATATCGCAGCCCGCCGCGAGGGCCGCCCCTGCCCGTTCGGCGAAGCCACCACCGATGGCGGCCGCTGCCATGTCGAGATCATCACTGAAGATCGCGCCGGTGAACTGCAGTTGCCCGCGCAGCACCTCGCGCAACCAGTAGGCAGAGAATCCGGCGGGCTCGCTGTCGCAGTCCGGGTAGACCACGTGTGCCGGCATGACCGCCTCGAGTCCATTGTCGATCAGATGCCTGAACGGCGAGAGGTCATGCCTGGTGAGTTCGTCCGCCGGTCGATCGTCGACCGGCAAGGCCAGGTGCGAATCGGCAGCGACCCCTCCGTGACCCGGAAAGTGCTTCCCGACGCTGATCATGCCGGCCTCGCGGGCGCCGAGCATCCAGGCGCCGGCCAGCTGGGCTACCTGCTCCTGGGTGCGGCCGAAGGCCCGGTCACCGATCACGCTGCTCACCCCGAAATTGAGATCCAGCACCGGAGCGAAACTGAAATCGATGCCGACGGCACGCAGTTCGGCGGCCATCAGCCACCCGAGTTCGTGTGCGGCGACCTTCGCCTGATCGAGCTGACCGCCGGCAAAGGCCAGATACCGGGCCGCGGCCGGCAGCAGCGTAAAGCCGTCGCGGAAGCGCTGTACACGTCCGCCTTCCTGGTCCACGGCGACCAGCAGGTGCGGCGAGCGAAGCTCATGTATCGAACGGACCAGCCGATAGATCTGCTGCGGTGATTCAAAGTTGCGCGCGAACAGAATGACGCCACCGGTCGCGGGGTGCAGGAGACGATCGCGATCTGCATCGGCGATATCCGGCCCTTCGATGTCGATCATCACCGGTCCGTGCAGCATCGACTCAATCTCCGCGAGCGGCCAAGCGCCGGTACAGCCTGCCGTTGGATTGCAAGGAATGACACATGACTCGCTGCCTGCTTAACGTATTCCTGATATTCGCACTGGCGGGGCTCGGAGCGTCGGCTATCGCCGCCGACAAGGCCCCGATCGACATCGCCTACTATCCGATCAAACCGTCGATCGTCAGCAACCTGACGGGTGGCCCGAAGTATATCCGCTGTGATGTGCAGCTGATGACCGAACGGGCCTCGGAGATTCCAAACCTGGCGCACCATGAACCCGCGTTGCGGCACACGCTGCTGATGCTGATCGCCAGCCAGGATGGCGGTGCATTGAACACGCCATCGGGTAAGGAACGCCTGAGAACCGCCGCCCTCGACGCCATCCAGACGCAACTCGAGAAGCTGACCGGCAGCAGGATAGTCGACGACCTCTATTTCACGGCCTATTACGTGAAATGACGTCGAGGCGGTCGCGCAGGCGATCACCGAGGACGTTGGCGGCGACAACGACGAGGAACAGCGCAATCCCGGGCGCCAGGACCAGGTGCGGCGCGACCAGCAGGTAGCGGACCCCGTCGCGGATCATCGCACCCCACGAAGCCGCCGGCGGCTGCACGCCGAGCCCCAGAAACGACAGTCCGGCTTCGGCAATCACCGCTGCTGCAATCCCGAAGCTCGCCTCGACCCAGACCGGCGCCAGCACCAGTGGCAACAGGTGACGGCGCAGGATCGCGCTGCTCGGCTGACCGAGGGCGACGGCCGCCTGGACGTGGTCCCGCTGCCGAAGACTCAGGGTCTGGACCCGCACCAGGCGCGCGAAACCGACCCAGCCCATGACGCTGAGCGCGATGATCACGTTGCCGATGCCGGGCCCGAGCATCGCCGCCAACGCGATCGCCAGCAGCAGTCCCGGAAAAGCGAGAAAGACCTCGATGAGACGGCTGATGATGCGGTCCGTCAAGCCGCCGAAGTAGCCCGCAAGCAGGCCGACCAGGATGCCGATCGCTGCCGACAGCGAGACGCTGATCAGCGCAACCAGCAGCGATGTCCCGGCACCGCTGAGCAGCCGGTCGAGCACCGGACGCCCGAGGTCGTCCGCGCCCAGCCAATGGTCTGCGGACGGCGGTGCAAGGATTTCCGGCAGGTCGATGCTGTAGGGGTCCAGGCCCGCATGCTGGCCGGCGATCGCCAGCAACACCCAGCCGATCAGAATCGACGTGGGCCAGCTCCGCAGGATCGGGCTCATCGCGCCTCCCGGGTGCGGGGATCCAGTATGCCGACCAAGAGATCGGTGCAGCGGTTGATCACCACGTAGCTCAGGGCAATGAACAGCACGATTCCCTGGACCAGCGGGTAGTCGCGTTGTTGGATCGCCTCGATCAACAAGGTGCCAATGCCGGGCCAGGCAAACACCACCTCGGTGATGACCGCACCGCCGAGCAGGCTGCCGAGCTGCAGGCCGAGCACCGTCAGGGTCGGCAGCATGGCGTTCGGCAGTGCATGGCGCCAGGTCACGCGCGTTTCGGACAGCCCCTTGCATCGCGCGGTCTGCAGATAGGGCATTGCCGTGATCTCGAGCATGGCGCTGCGCATCATGCGCGCGGTGATCGCGAGCATCGAAAGACCCAGGGTCACGGCCGGCAGAACCAGGCCGACCGGCGACTGGTTCCCGCTGACCGGCGTCAGCCCGAGCCCGATCGAGAACAGCAATACCAGCAGCGGGCCAAGCCAGAAATTGGGGATCGAGATACCGATCAGCGAGACCAGCTGCGCGGTGCGGTCGGGCCATCTGTCGCGGTGGCGTGCTGCGGTGACGCCGAGCGGGATCCCGATCAGCACGACCAGCAGGAATGCCGCGCCGGCCAGGGTCAATGTGGCCGGCAGACGATCGAGAATCAGCCCGAGGACAGGCTCCCGCCTGATCAATGAATCGCCCAGGTCGCCTGTCGCAAGACCCGCGTAGAAGTCGAAAAGTCGTTCCGGCCAGGGCCGGTCGAGGCCGAGCGCGATCCGCATCGCGTCACGATCGGCCGCCTGGGCAGACTCGCCGAGGACCACGTCGACCGGGTCGCCGGGGATCAATGCCAGCAGGAGAAACACCAAGGTGCTGACACCGATCATCACGATCAGGGTGTCGACCAGCTGCGCGACCAAACGCTGCACGGCTAGCCGGGTGTGGTGCCGGCGAGTATCTCGACCGGACAGCCGTTCTCGACCAGGTCGAACAGAACGAGCAGGTCCGCATTACGCATCCGGATGCATCCATGTGACGCCGGCCGGCCGATCGGCTCGGTCTCCGGACAGCCATGGATATAGATGAAGCGCCGCAGGGTGTCGCGGTCGCCGCCGCGGTTGACCCCGCGTTCGCAGCCACTGAGCCAGAGAATCCGGGTCAGGATCCAGTCCCGTTCCGGGTAGCGGGCAGCCAGGGCCGGCGAATAGCGTTCGCCGGTATTTCTGCGCCCAACGAACACCGTCCCCGATTCACAGCCCGCTCCGATCTTCAATCGCACCCTGTGATGCCCCCGCGGGGTGCACTCCGACCCCATGTACTCGCCGACCCCTCTGGCTGCCGTTGAAACGGGCCAACAGCCTATCGCCCCGTTCGCTTCAAACAGGGTGAGCGACTGGTGCGCGATATCGATTTCAATCCGGCGTTCCCTGTCATTTGGCATGGCGGACCTCGATGGTGTTCAGCGCGAGGTAGTTGCCGTCCGACGCCGGCTTGAACCCGGCCGACCCGCGGCTCACGGCCACATTGGACTCATACCACAGGGGCACATAGACGAGATCGTCGCGTATCCGCTGTTGGGCGGCACGGTACAGTGGTGCCGCCGCAGCCGGCGGCAGACGTTCCGCCTGTTCAATCAACCGGTCCACCGCGGCGGAGCGATAGCCGCCACGATTCGCACCGCCCGGCGGCAGGGAGCCGGAATGAAAGGCGTAGCGGAGGATATCGGGCGTATTCACACCGACCCAGGCGAGGCTGTAGAGCTGGAAACGACCGGCCTTGATATCGCCGAAGAAGGTCCCCCAGTCGTAGCTCTGGATCCGCAGATCGATGCCGACATCGGCCAGTTGCTGTTGGAGCACATGCGCGATCCGCAGGCGGAACGGATCGGTGGAGGTCTTGTAGGACAGGCGCAACGGCCGTTCCGGCGAGACCCCCATCCCCGCAAGCAGCGATCGTGCCCGGTCCGGGTCGAATGCAAAGCCCTCCAGGCCCGGGGCACCGGCCCAGTGGTCCGGGCGAAGTACGGCGGCAGCCGGCACAGCCCGGCCGTCGAAAAGGTGCCGGATAATCGACTCGCGATCGATCGCATGGGCGATGGCCTGGCGCAACTCGCGCTGCCGCAGCAGTGGATCGGACAGGTTGAAGCCCAGATAGGCGAAGGTGATCCCGGGCACCTCGCGCAACTCGATCTGCTCGACACCATCGAGGAAGCTGAACAATTCGGCCGGCAGATCGTTCTGCAGGAGCTGCGCTTCGCCGCGCAGCAACTTCAGAACCCGCATGGTCGGGTCGGGGGTCGGTTGGATGCGCACCCGTTGGCCATCACGACGCCGCTCGATCAACAGCCCCCCGTCGACCGCGCGCGCCAGCAATGAAAAGGTACCGCTCCCGACGCCGGATTCGACCGGCCGTTCGGATGCCGCATGGGCAGCCGGTAGTACGCCGATGGTCAAGCGACTTGGAAACTGCGGATCGTCCCGCGTCAACAGGAAATCGACGGATGTGTCGGTGACAGCAACGACCGCATCGAGGTGCTTGAAGGCGCTCGCATGGGGCGAACCGAGACCGGGCGACAGGATGCTCTGATAAGTCGCCACGACATCGGCCGCCATCGGCAGGCTGCCGTCGGCAAACGGCAGGCGCTCCGGCAGCAGTTGCACACGGTAGTGCCGCGGTGAGATGCGCGTCCATCGTCCCATTTCGGGCTGAGCCCGCCCCCGGCTATCGAGTCGGGCCAGGCTTGCGTAGAGCAGCGCATTGACCCGTTCAGAGGCCGCATCGGCGGCCAGCCGGGGATCCAGGACACGCGGTGCAGTCTGCACGGCAAACACGAGCTCATCGTCGGCTGGTGCCTCGCAGCCCACGACGAGCAGGCATACGAGCAACACGGCAGCTTGCCGCAGACCGCCTCTCACCATTGTGAATAGGGGCGTTCGCTGAGGCTGCTGTTGTAATAACGCACGTCCGCCGAGACCTCTTCCCCCAGCCATGCTGGCTTGTTAAAGGCCTCATCGGCGTGCGCCAGTTCGATTTCCGCGATTACCAGGCCGGCATTCTCACCATGGAATTCATCGATCTCCCAGAGATGGTCGCCCTCGCGCACATGGTGGCGTGTCTTGTCGATCAGCGGCCGCAATGCGACCCGCTCGAGTAGCTCGTGGGCATCGCCGAGCGGAATCTCGTATTCATACTCGAGCCGGTTGATGCCATCGTTGGTGTGTTTGACGTTGAGCATCGCCGTCCGTCCCTGGATCCGTACCCGGATGGCCGTATCGGTGCCGCGCATCAGGTAGCCCTGGACCAGCCGGCGGCTCTCCGAGACCTCGCGACGCCAGGCATCTGACGCCAGCAGGAACTTGCGTTCGATCTCTATGCCCACATCAGACACCCCTCTCGAACAAAGCAATCGACTCGACATGTGCGGTATGCGGAAACATGTCCATGACCCCAGCGCTCAGCAACCGGTATCCGTGCTGTCTGACCAGTTCGCCGGC
>JASFVZ010000400.1:0-3322 GCA_050049565.1 Chromatiaceae bacterium
CGGGCCACCCGACGGCCTCTATCTGTGCGCGGTGGAATATCCGGATGGGTTTGGGATCCCACCGCCGGCCCCGTTGCCGTTTGCGTGACATTGCCCGGCTCAATTTAGGGCCCTAAAACACCGGCCCGCCTTTGCCGACCCGATGCTGCGTTACCGAAACTTGCGGTAGAACGGCTACCGTGGCGGTTCGAGGCCTGGCCTCGGTCCGGCACAGGCTGGCTGAAGGTGCAAACACATGGCGTTGCCGGAGCAATAACGACACTGTCCCGGTCACCAGCGTCGCAGCAGGGTCACGAGCGTCCAGCTTTTGCCGCATAATGGCGGGATGTCGCGGGTTAGAGTGAAAATTTGCGGCCTGACGCGCGAAGTTGACGCACTTGCGGCAGTGGAGGCCGGGGCCGATGCCCTGGGCTTCGTTTTCTATCCGCCGAGCCCACGCCATATCGAGGTCGCTCAGGCCGCCCGGATCGTGCGCCGGCTGCCGCCCTTCGTCACGACGGTGGCGCTGTTCGTAAACCCCGCCATGGACACGGTGGATGAGGTCGCCACAGCGGTCGGCGTCGACCTGTTGCAGTTTCACGGCGACGAGTCGCCGGATTTCTGCCGGGCCCACGGCCGACCCTGGCTCAAGGCATTGCGCATGCGGCCGGATATCGACCTGGCGGGCGAGGCCGAGCGATATTCGGCGGCGCGTGGGCTGCTACTGGATGCCTATCGGCCCGATATGCCCGGTGGCACGGGCGAGACCTTTGACTGGTCGCGGGTACCGCGGTCGCTGGCGGCCCGGATCGTGGTTGCCGGCGGCCTCGACCCGAACAACGTCGGCACCGCCGTGCGCCAGCTACGACCCTACGCCGTAGATGTCAGCGGCGGGGTAGAAGCCGAGAAGGGTATCAAGGACCCGGATAAGATTCGTGAATTCATCGACGAGGTGCGACGTGCAGAACAGTGAAATGCGAGTGGGCGACGAGACGCGCTTGAGCGAATTGCCCGACGAACATGGCCATTTCGGCCCGTATGGCGGGATCTTCGTCGCCGAGACACTCATGGAGCCACTGGACGAGTTGCGCCAGGCCTATGAGAAATATTTGCGCGATCCGGCGTTTCTGGCGGAACTGGATGCCGATCTGCAGCACTATGTCGGCCGCCCCTCGCCGGTCTATCACGCCGAGCGGCTCAGCCGTGAACTCGGTGGGGCGCAGATCTACCTCAAGCGCGAGGACCTCAACCATACCGGCGCCCACAAGGTGAACAACACCGTCGGACAGGCCCTGCTGGCCAAGCGAATGGGCAAGACCCGCATCATCGCGGAGACCGGCGCCGGTCAACACGGCGTTGCGTCGGCCACGGTCGCGGCACGGCTCGGTCTGGAATGCGTCGTCTACATGGGCGAGGTCGACGTGGCGCGGCAGGAGGCCAACGTCTTTCGGATGCGCCTGCTCGGCGCCAAGGTCGAGTCGGTGTCGTCGGGCTCGAAGACGCTCAAGGATGCGCTCAACGAGGCGATGCGTGACTGGGTCACCAACGTCGACGACACCTTCTACATCATCGGGACCGTGGCCGGGCCGCATCCTTACCCGGCGATGGTGCGCGACTTCCAGGCGGTGATCGGCCGTGAATCGCGTGAGCAGATGCTCGAGATGACCGGACGGCTGCCGGACGCATTGGTCGCCTGCGTCGGCGGCGGTTCCAACGCGATCGGTCTGTTCCACCCGTTCCTCGACGATTCCGACGTCAGGATCTTCGGTGTCGAGGCAGCGGGCGACGGCCTGGACACCGGCCGCCACGCCGCACCCCTGTGCGCGGGTACGCCGGGCGTGCTGCACGGCAATCGGACCTACCTGATGGAGGACCGCGACGGGCAGATCATCGAGACCCATTCGGTGTCGGCCGGTCTGGATTATCCCGGGGTGGGGCCCGAGCATGCCTGGCTGAAGGATTCGGGGCGCGCCACCTATGTCGGTGTCACCGACGGGGAGGCCCTCGCGGCATTTCACCGGCTGACCCGGACCGAGGGCATCATGCCGGCACTGGAGACCAGCCACGCGATTGCCTACGCGATGCAGCTGGCACCGCAGATGCGCAAAGACCAGACCCTGCTGATCAACCTGTCGGGCCGCGGCGACAAGGACATGCACACGGTCGCGGCACATGAAGGACTGCAACTATGAGCCGAATCGCGGGTGTCTTCGCGACGCTGAAGGATCAGGGCCGACAGGCCCTGATTCCTTTTGTCACGGCCGGTGATCCCAATCCAGCGGCGACGCTGCCGCTGATGCATGCGCTGGTCGAAGGCGGTGCCGACATCATCGAGCTCGGTGTGCCGTTCTCCGACCCCATGGCCGATGGGCCGGTCATCCAGCGCGCCAGCGAACGCGCGCTGGCGCATCACGTCTCACTGCACGACGTCATCGATATGGTCCGACAGTTCCGGGCGACTAATCAGGCCACGCCGGTGGTGCTGATGGGTTACCTCAACCCGCTCGAGGTGATGGGTTACGAGGCGTTCGCGGACGCGGCATCGACCGCCGGTGTCGATGGTGTACTGACGGTCGATATACCACCGGAGGAGGCCGAGACCTTCGTACCGGCGATGGTCAAGCGCGGCATCGACCCGATTTTCCTGGTCGCGCCGACCAGCAACCGGCCCCGGATCGAGCGAATTACCGCCTCGGCCCGCGGCTTCGTCTATTACGTCTCGCTCAAGGGGGTGACGGGGGCGGCCAACCTGTCGGTCGAGAGCGTGCGCGAGAAGCTCGAAGAGATCCGCGCCTGTACCAGTCTGCCGGTCGGCGTCGGTTTCGGTATCAAGGACGCGGCGACGGCGGCGTCGATGGCCGGGATCGCCGATGCGGTCGTGGTCGGCAGTGCGCTGGTGTCCCGCATCGAGGCAAAGGCCGATCAACCCGACGCCGCGATCGGCGATGTCAGGCAGCTGCTCGCCGAGATGCGCTCGGCCATGGATGCCGCGCGCGATGCCGCCTGACGATCTGGTGGCGGCATCGCCAAACAGCTAGAATTTCCTGCATGAAGTCGCGGGAAGGCCCATGAGTTGGTTCGAAAAATTGATGCCGAGCCGCATCCGGACGGAGGGCGGCAACAAGAAGGCTGTCCCCGAAGGATTGTGGGCCAAGTGCCCGAATTGCAACGCTGTTCTCTACCGCGCCGAGATGGAACGGAACATGGAGGTCTGCCCGAAATGCGACCACCACAACCGGATTGGCGCCCGCCGTCGTCTGGACCTGTTCCTGGATTCGGAACCACGCGAGGAGATCGGCGCCGATCTCGAGTCGAGCGACCCGCTCAAGTTCAAGGACAGCAA
>JASFVZ010000401.1:0-3317 GCA_050049565.1 Chromatiaceae bacterium
GCGGGAGTTGATCGAGTCGATGGGCTACCACGTCGCCTACTACGGGCAGAAGAGCCACTACGGCGTGGCGCTGCTGTCGAAGACGCCGCCGGTCGACGTGACCTACGGGCTGCCCGGCGACGACGAGGCGTCGCAGCGGCGCCTGATCTCCGGCACCTACGCGGTCGGCGATACTGAGCTCACAGTGATCAACGGTTACTTCCCGCAGGGCGAGAGCCGCGACCACCCGATCAAGTTTCCGCACAAGGAGCGCTTCTATGCCGAGCTGACGCAGGCCCTGGCCGAGCGCCATACCCCGGAACAGAACCTGATGCTGATCGGCGACATGAACGTCGCGCCGCTGGACCACGACATAGGTATCGGACCGGACAATGCCAAGCGCTGGTTGCGTACCGGCAAGTGCAGCTTCCTGCCGGAGGAGCGGGAATGGCTCGCAAGGCTGATGTCCTGGGGGCTCGCCGATGCCTACCGTCTGAGCAACCCGGAGGTCGATGACCGCTTCAGCTGGTTCGACTATCGCAGCCGCGGTTTCGAACGCGAGCCCAAGCGTGGATTGCGCATCGATCTCCTGCTCGCCTCGCCGCCATTGCAGGGCCGCGTAACCGGTGCCGGTATCGCCTACGACATCAGGGGCATGGAGAAGCCGTCCGATCATTGCCCGGTCTGGGTCGACGTCGACTGAGGTGGGCCGCAGCATGCTCTGGCTGCTGAAGATCGGCGCTTTGAGTTATCTGGGTTTCGGTGTGCTGCTGTACTTCGGGCAGCGCGGCATGATGTATTTCCCGGTACCCGAGACGTCGGCGTCGGGTCTCGAGGCCGAAACGGTGCCGGCGGATGGCGCCGACCTGAAGGTCTGGGTCCTGAATCCGGGACAGTCGCATGCGCTGCTGTACTTCGGCGGCAATGCCGAGAATGTCGCCTACAACCGTGACGACTTCGCCGCCTTCCTGCCCGGACATACCGTCTATCTCGTCAACTACCGGGGCTACGGCGGCAGCGGCGGAGAGCCGACCGAACAGGCCCTGTTCGCCGATGCCCTGGTCCTGTACGACGCCTTTGCCCCGCGCCATGAGTCGCTCGATGTCGTCGGCCGCAGCCTCGGCAGCGGCGTGGCCGTCCACCTGGCCAGCCAACGTGACATCGGACGTGTGGCGCTGGTCTCTGCCCATGACAGTGCGCTTGCGGTCGCGCAGCGGCTCTACCCGGTCTATCCGGTGCGCTGGCTGTTGAAGGACCGCTACGAGAGTGTCCGGTATGCGGCGAAGGTCAGTGCACCGGTACTGCTGCTGGCCGCGGAGAACGACAGGATCATCCCGATCGTACACACCGAACGCCTGGCCGAGGCCTTCACCCAGGCACCGGTCGAGCAGGTGGTCGTCCGCGGCGCCGACCACAACGATATCTCGGGCTATCGGGACTACTGGGAGGCGCTGCGGCAGTTCCTGGAGCGCCGGTAGCAAGTGCTGTGTTGTCGGGCACAGCCCGACCACAATCGCAACGAGGTCTGACGAGCAGGGCAGACTGTGCCTGCCGTTGTTGAGTTAGGCCACGACCCGTTTCCGCCGTCGCGAGATCGCGCAGCCGAGTAGGGCAGGCTGTGCCTGCCATCATCATCGGGCCAACCCCGTCAAGCGATCACCGCTCTGATTGAGGGCCCGGAGCTCGACGTCGACGATGCGGTTGGACAGGTCCCGGCCGTCGGTCGCCGCCACTTCGACCCTCAGGTAACTCGGCGTATAGCCGAGCCAGGTCGCATCGTCGGTCTCGGCGCGCTGCTCGACCAGCACCGGTTGGATTTTGCCGATCGCCTTTTCGAGCACCGCGCGGCTGCTCTGTCGTGCAACCGCATGCAACTGCTGGCTGCGCTCGCGCTTGGTGTCACGTGCCACGGGGTCAGGTAGCCCCGCGGCCTTGGTGCCGGCGCGTGCCGAGTAGGCAAAGATATGGATATGTCCGAAGCTCATGCGCTCGGCGAACGCCAGCGTTTCGGCCCATTCGGCGTCGGTCTCGCCGGGGAAACCGACGATGATGTCCGTGGTCACGTTGAACGCCGGTATCGCCGCCCGGGCCTGGTCGACCAGCGCTGCGAACTCGTCGGTCCGGCAGCGCCGCGCCATGCGCCGCAGCACCGAGTCGGCCCCGCTCTGGATCGGCAGATGCAGATGCGGCATCAATCGGTTGTCGTCGAACAGTGACCAGAAATCGTCGTGCAGTTCCCACGGCTCGAGCGAGCCCAGCCGGATGCGCGGGACATCGGTGTCGGCCAACACGGCCTGGACCAGTTCGCGGAGATGGGTGTCACGGTCGCTGCCGTAGCCACCGAGATGTACGCCGGCCAGGACCACCTCGTTGACGCCGCCGGCATGGTGGCGGTTGATCTCGTCGACGATCTCGCCGATCGGCCGGCTGCGTTCCTCGCCACGCGCCCGGGTCACGATGCAGAAGGTGCAGCGGTAGCGACAGCCGTCCTGCACCTTGATGAAGGCACGCTGGCGGCCGCGCTGGAAAAGGGTCTGCTCGGCCGGCTCGGTCGCGGCCTCCGGCATGACCGGCAGGTCCAGCTCGCGGCAGGTGATCTCGACCAGCCGGTCCTTCTCGGTGTTCGGCACGACCAGGTCGACCCCCAGCTCCGCGAGTCCGGTGCCGCCGTCTGCGGCATCGAGCGAGGCATAGCAGCCGCTGACCACCAGCTTGGCGGCCGGGTTGCCGCGCTGCGCCCGACGTACCAGCTGACGCGACTTGCGCACCGACTCCGCGGTCACCGCGCAGCTGTTGATCACAACCAGGTCGGCGTCCTCGGCACTCGTGCAGAGCGCATGGCCGCGTTGTCGCCAGTCCTGCGACCAGGTCTCGAGTTCCGCCTCGTTGAGGCGACAGCCGAGGGCTTGCAGATAGACGCGCATCGCAACGGGCTTCGGGACAAAGCGCGAAGTGTACCGAGTGCGCCGGCATAGCGGGTATGCTTCCGACCATGGGGGAACTCGAGACCTTGCTCGCGCTGCTGCAAGCCAACGCCGACCGGCTGCTGCTCGGCGGTGTGGTGCTCGGCCTGGTCCTGCTCGTGTTCGTATTGGCCGGGCAGGCCCGCCTTCGTGACCTGCTTCGCGAGCAAGGTGGCGAACAGCGCGCGGTCTTGCGCGAGGTCCGCGAGGACATCGGTGACGACATCGCGCAGAGTCGCCAGGAGCTCCAGGAGACGGTCAATGCCGGCCTGATGCGGTTACAGGATCTGCTGGACCAGCGAATCGGTGCGCTGCAGCGCCAGGCCCTGCAGGATGCCGCCGCGTTGAAGACCGAGCTGATCGAGCGGTTCGAGG
>JASFVZ010000402.1:0-3315 GCA_050049565.1 Chromatiaceae bacterium
GTACAAGAGTCCCTGGGTCAACAGCCTGTTCCAGGATACGCCGGCCGTTGCGAAAGGTATCTTCGAGGGCCTCTGCGCGACAGCGGTCGACGACTACCGGGCGATGCGCGTCGCACGCCTCGATCTGGAAGACAACTACGACCCGGCGACCCACGACACCCTGTACCGCGGCTTCAACTGGCACTATTTCTCCGAAAAGGAACGTGCGCTGCTGCCCGCCGTGATCAGCATGGGTGGCGACGGTGCGACCTACGACATCGGCTTCGGCGCTTTGTCCCGGGTGCTGGTATCGGAAACGCCGCTGAAGGTCGTGATACTCAACACCGGCGCCTACTCCAACACCGGCGGCCAGACCTCGACGTCGAGCTTTACGGCGCAGGATTCCGACCTGACCCGCTTCGGCGTCGCGCACCGCGGCAAGCACGAAGACCGCAAGGAACTCGGGCTGATCGCGGCGTTCCACCCGGACGTGCTGGTCATCCAGACCTGCGCGGCGATGCAGAGCCACTTCATGCACAGCGTCATGGAGTTTCTGACCTACAACGACTCGCCGGCGGTGTTCGACACCTACACAACCTGCCAGCCCGAACACGGGATTGCGGATGACGCTGGCAGCCGCCGCGCCATCCTCGCGGTCGAGAGCCGCATGTATCCGCTGTTCGTGCATGACCCGCGCCGCGGCGACACGCTCGCAGAGCGCTTCTCGCTCGAAGGCAACCCCGAGATCGGCAAGGACTGGATCACGACGACGCTCGACTATATCGATGAACACGGCAACCCACGCCTACTGGAGATTCCCTTCACCGCCGCGGATTTCGCGGTGCAGGAGGGACGGTTCAGCAAGCACTTCCGACCGATCGAAGGCGACATCGCCGGCGAGCCGGTCCCAATCCACGAGTTCATCGACCTCGACGAGGCCGGCCGCTACGGCAAGATCCCGTTCATCTGGTCGACCGATGCGAATCGCCGGCTGGTCAAACTGACGATGACCCATGCCATTGTTGCGCTGACGATGGAACGGCGCAGGAACTGGCGCATGCTCGAGTACCTCGGCGGCCTGCACATCGAGCGCATGGAGGACAGCCACGTTCGGGAGATGCGGGAATGGCAGGAGCGCTATCAGCAGTCGAACGTCGCGCGCGAGGCATCGATTGATTCCATCGCCAGGGGCATGGCGGAACTCGCCAGCGTGTCCGGCGCACCCGCGTCGCCACTGCAGGGGATCCCCGTCAACGTGATCAACACCGCGCAAACCGGATCCTCGAAGGCCGGGCAGGCACCGGCATCCACCGGAGCTGCGGCTGCCGGCGATGTGCTGGTCGAAATCACCGAAGCGGATCAGCCGAAGTGCACGAACTGCAAGGCCTGCTATCAGGATATCAGCGAGTTGTTCGAGCGGACGACGATCGTCGTCGATGGCGCCAGCAAGGTGGTCAGCCGTGTGATCCCGGGCGTATTCGACCAGGTCGAGCTGACGCCCGACATGGTACAGCGCGCATCGCGAATCGCCGATGAGTGCGATGCGGAGATCATCCGCTTCAATCCACCCGCACAGGCCTGACTCGACTAGCGGACCGCAATCTGGAGGCAACAGAGATGTCACAGCGCACCGACCTGGATGCAATGACGCTGCAGCGCGGCAATCCCGACTGTGCTTATCACCAGCACGATGTCCAGCGTTACTACGAGACGCGCCTGGAGATCCAGCATAACCGCCACCATATCGACGAGGCGAATGAGGCGCTGCACGAGATGGAACACGACGCTTCCGTCGAGCTGTTCCGCAAGCAGGTCGATCTGCTGACCAAGCGCCTTGCCAATGACCCGCAGTTCTTCCGTCAGACCTTCATCACCGAAGGTATGAATGCCATCGCGTGGGAGTTCCGCCAGGACGAACTCGGCGAGACCTTCACCAAGACCCTGTGGAAGCTGCTGTGCAACAACGATGACATGAGCACGTTGTTGATGCGGTTTCTGTGGAACATCCCGCTGAAGTTCAAGCGCAAGTTCATCCGCGCGCTCGATGTCCACCTGTCGGATCGCTATTCCGTCCTGAAGGGGCTGTCGGAGGGCTGGCCGGGGTCCAACAACATACCGCCTTATATCCGTCCGCCGGCCGAGCGTGCGAAGGACTTCGACCTCGTCAACCAGGGCTACATCGGTTACATGGGCCTGGGCTACAGCTTCCGCGAGGTCGAGCTGCTGGTCTGGCTCGAGGTGCTGCGCGACAAGCAGTGCGATGACAGGCCGTGCGAACTCGGCCATCTGCCGAAGATCGACGGCGGCGAGAACGAGGGCGGGTGCCCGGTCAAGATACACATCCCGGAGATGATCCACCTGATGGGCGAAGGCAAGTTCAGGCAGGCCTTCCAACTGATCAAGGAGGCCAACCCGCTGCCAAATGTCACCGGCCGCGTCTGCCCGCAGGAGCTGCAGTGCCAGGGCGTCTGCACGATGAACCAGCGCCCGATCGAGATCGGTCAGCTGGAGTGGTATCTGCCGCAGAGCGAGAAGTTGCTCGATCCCGATGCCAACACCCAGGTCGGCAGTCACACCAATCCCTGGGCCCAGGCGGACAAGCCGCCAATCGCCGTCGTCGGCTCCGGCCCCGCGGGCATGATCAACGCCTATCTGCTGTCCAAGGAAGGGTATCCGGTCACGGTGTTCGAGGCCTTCCATGAGCTCGGCGGCGTGCTGCGATACGGCATCCCCGAGTTCCGCCTGCCCAACGAGCTGATCGACGACGTGGTCAAGAAGATCACCCAGATGGGCGGCAAGTTCGTCACCAATTTCATCGTTGGCAAGACCGCAACGCTGGAAGCGCTGAAACGGGCCGGATTCTGGAAGGTCTTCGTCGGAACCGGCGCCGGGCTGCCGCGCTTCATGAACGTGCCGGGCGAGCACATGAACGGCATCTTGTCGGCCAACGAGTTCCTGACCCGCGTCAACCTGATGAAGGCCCACCTCGAGGACTATGAGACGCCACTGCCCGAGGTCAGGGACAAACAGGTCATCGTCATCGGCGGCGGCAATACCGCCATGGATGCCGCGCGCACCGCCAAGCGCCTGGGCGCGCACGTTACGATTGTCTACCGCCGCACCCGGGACGCGATGCCGGTGCGTGCCGAAGAGCTCCACCATGCGCTCGAAGAGGGCATCGCGCTCAAGGTGCTGCGCGCGCCACGCGAGTTCATCGGTGACGAAAAGACCCACTTCGTCACGCATACGAATCTCGACGTCATGGAACTGGGCGAGCCCGATGCGTCCGGACGCAGGCGGCCGGTCCCGACAGGCAAGACCGAAGAGATGCAGGTC
>JASFVZ010000076.1:0-7776 GCA_050049565.1 Chromatiaceae bacterium
ATAGCCGACGCTGCCGTAATAGGTCCACGAGGTGGCATAGACACCGATCGACAGCGTGTAGGTCAGCGGGTGGCTGGCCCAGCGCTGCGGCAGATAGCCCTGATCGGTCGCATAGGCGAGCAGGAACAACAGGACCAGGTAGACCAGGCCGGCGCCGAACAGCGTCGCCAGCTCATGGCTCATCGGCGTCGTCCCGTCGATGGATCAGCGCGGCGCCGAGGATGACCACCAGCCAGAGCGCGTACGGTGTCGTCCAGTGCAGGTTGGCCTCGGCCCACCATCTGGCAACCGGGGTGATGAACAACAGCAGCAGAAGGGCCGCGACGATTACGGCGAGTTCCTTGCTGATCGGAAAACGGGGCGCGCGCATGGGCGGAATGTAGCACCGGGCGCGTGTTACTAAAAGTAACACCATGCTGGCGCATTGCGCAGAGCTGCACGCCGTTGCGTGCTTTAATTAGAGCAGATTCTCAAAGCACCGCGCAGACCAAGGGAGCGGACATGAATCCGGAAAAAGTCGTCTTCGGCTTCTTCATCGTACTGGCGCTGACCCTCAATTTCGGCTTCTTCATCGGCGAGATCGAGAATCCGGACCACCATCATGTCTACGAGCTGTTCGCGGTCGTCGTCGTCAACCTGATCGCAACGGTGCTGAAGTTCGGCGACCGCAGCCAGATGGGCGCACTGTTGCTCGCAACCAGTCTGGTGGCGATCCTGCAGTTGATCGCCGCGACCCTGGTCTGGACCTTCGCGGTCCACGTCTATGACGTGGGACTTACGCCGGTCGTGACGGCCAGCATCGTGTCACTGTCCGGTGGGGCAATGCTGGCGAATGTGATCTCCGTGATCCTGCTCATCATCGAGACCGTGATGCTGCGCCGCTGACAGACCTGCCGGATCGAGCGGCTTGGACAACATCATCTTCCTGATCCTGCGTCGCATGCGGCCGCCGTTGCTGACGCTGCTGGTCGTCTATGCGGTCTCGATCCTCGGCCTGACCCTGATTCCCGGCCGCGATGCCGACGGCAACGTCTGGCACATGAGCTTCTTCCACGCCTTCTACTTCGTCAGCTACATGGCGACGACCATCGGTTTCGGTGAGATCCCCTATGCGTTCAGCGAGGCGCAGCGATTCTGGGTCAGCCTGTCTCTGTATGCGTCCGTAGTGGCCTGGATCTACGCCTTCGGCACGATCCTGGCGCTGGTCCAGGACCGCACCTTCCAGGAGGCCGTGGCCGAGTATCGATTCGCCCGGCATATCCGCAAGATGCGTGAGCCGTTCCATCTCGTCTGCGGCTATGGCGAGACCGGTACCGCGCTCGTCGAGTCGCTGACTCGGCGCGGCCATCATGCGGTGATCATCGACATCGACGAAACCAGGACCAGCTTCGTCCAGCTGCAGGAGCTGCGCGAGTACGTGCCGGCACTGCATGGTGACGCGGCGGTAACCAAGCACCTGCAGGAGGCTGGCCTGCAGCACCCGTCGTGTGCCGGTGTGGTGGCCTTGACCGACGACAACGAAGTCAATCTCAAGATCGCCATCACCAGCAAATTGCTGAATCCCCGGATCAAGGTGATCTGTCGCGCCGATTCGCATGACATCGAGGCCAACATGGCATCGTTCGGCACCGATCACATCGTCGATCCTTTCGATACCTTTGCGGCCCGAATGGCCGTGGCCTTCCAGGCGCCCTGTCACTATCTGTTGCAGCGCTGGCTGACCAGTCCCGAAGGCGCCGATCTGAGCGAGCCGGTCTACCCGCCGCGCGACGGCCCCTGGATCGTCTGCGGCTATGGTCGGTTCGGCAAGGCGATCTGCAAGCGTCTCAAGGACGAGGGGATCGAGGTTGTTGTCGTCGAAGCCCACCCCGAACGCACCGGTCAGCCAACCGGGCGCTTCGTGTCCGGGCGTGGCACGGAGGCGGTCACGCTCCAGGAGGCCGGCGTGGCCTCGGCGGTAGGCCTGGTTGCCGGGACCGACGACGATGCGAACAACCTGTCGATCGTGATGACCGCCCGCGAGCTGAATCCGGAACTGTTCGTTGTCGTACGTCAGAACCAGCACGACAACCGCGAGATCATCGCGGCGGTCGACGCCGAGATGGTGATGCAGCCGAGCGCCATCATTGCCGACAACATCCGCGCCCTGCTGGCAACGCCACTGCTGCACGAGTTCATGGCGCTGGCGCTGTTCCAGGACGACGGCTGGGCCTGTGAGCTGGTCAGCCGGGTCTCGGCCCTGGAGCAGGAAACGGTACCGCGTATTCGCGAATGGGTACTGAACGAGGCCGACTCGGCCGCGATGCACGACTACCTGCAGGAAGGCGGCAGCATGACCATCTGTGACCTGCAGTGTGACCCCTGGCAACGGGACAATGCACTGAAGTGCATTGTGCTCTTGATCGAGCGCCCCGATGAGCGCCTGCTGCTGCCGGAACCCGAGACCGAGCTCAAACCACAGGACCGGCTGCTGCTGTGCGGCGACCGGACTGCATTCACCCGGATGCAATGGACCGTCGCTCAACGGCACACACTGGAATACATCAAGTCGGGAAAAGACCAACCGCAGGGTTGGCTGTGGCGCCGCCTGATGAAGCTGCAGTGACCGCAGCATCGAAAGGTCCAACGACCAGCGCCGGTCCGCTACAATTGTGTGTTCGCGGCCGCGCCCCGCCTGTCATGCATGACTGATGCAGGCCGCCCAGTCCGGTCGACCACAACACTGACGACGAGGAGTTATTCATGCACAAACTGACGATTTCCCTGATGCTGGCCTTCGTGCTGGCGGTACCTGCGATGGCAGCCGCGCCCGAGGCCGGACAGCAGCCCGAGATCGACGAGACGACGATGCGCCAGATGATCGACGGCAGCATCCAGCGCTTCCAGATCGCCGATGACGTCTCGGTCGATGACGCGATCGATTCGATGACGCTGCGTGCCAACATGCTGAACTTCAAGCTGGTCGCCGATCTGCCTTTGTCGGAGCAGGTCGTCGCGATGGGCGAGGACGCAAATTTCATGCGGATACTTGCGTTCTGCGACGCCCTGATCGCGAAGAAGATGGTCGAGTACAACATCATCTTTGCCGGCTTTCTGCCGTGTCGCGTCGCCGTGCTGGAGGACTCGGAAGGGCGTGGCTGGATCGTCACGATGAACATGGACATGATGCTGCAGGCGGTCGATCTGCCTGAAGACCTGCAGCCGCTGGCGCAACGCGTCCGGGACACCATCTACAGCATCGTGGATGCGGGTGTGAACGGCGACCTGTAGCAGGCCGATCAGCCTGACTGATCAGAGCCGGCCGCGTGCCGGCTTTTTCTTGTTCACTTGGCTGATCCAGACCAAAAAAATGCCGATTTGGTCTTGGGGAGTCCCGATTTGCGTATGACATACTCGAAGCGGACACGACCCAGTCATCGACCAAAAGAATGACGTCGTGCATTGATGCTGTCGACAGACAGGATCGTCATACGTACGTGGCTGCACAGCCTCCTGACCCGGTCGATAGGGGGTCGCTGACTGCCGGCTGCGTGCCGCAGGGCTAATAAGGAGGACAAGATGGCGCATATCGTGGTGCTGGGGGCGGGAACCGGCGGAATGCCGGCCGCCTACGAGTTGCGAGAGCAGCTGGGCAGCGAACACGAGGTGACAATGGTCAACGAGCGGGAGTACTTCCAGTTCGTGCCGTCCAATCCATGGGTCGCGGTCGGCTGGCGCGACCGCGTTACCATCACGTTCGATATCCGGCCGCACCTCGAGCGCAAGGGTGTCAATTTCATCGCCAAGCGCTGCGACAGGATCGATGCGACGCGCAGTGCGCTCGAATTCGACGACGGCGAAACACTCAACTACGACTACCTGGTCATCGCGACCGGCCCGCGGCTGGCGTTCGATGACGTCGAAGGGTCCGGACCCGCCGGGCATACCCACTCTGTCTGCACGGTCGATCACGCGGAAGCGACCTACGAGGGCTACAAGCAGTTGCTCGAGGATCCGGGTCATGTCGTGATCGGGGCGATGCCTTTCGCCTCCTGTTTCGGCCCGGCTTATGAATTTGCTTTCATCATGGATGCCGATTTGCGCAAACGGAAGCTGCGTGACCGTGTCCCGATGACCTACATCACGTCGGAACCCTACATCGGCCACCTTGGGCTCGGCGGCGTCGGCGATTCCCGGGGAATGCTCGAGAGTGAACTCCGAGCCCATGACATGAAGTGGATCACCAATGCAAAAGTGACCCGGGTCGAGGAAGGCCGGATGTTCGTCGAGCAGTACGACAACGCGGGCCACAAGATCAAGGATCACGAGGTCGAGTTCAAGCTCTCCATGATGCTGCCGGCGTTCAAGGGTGTGGAAGCGGTCGCCAACGTCGAAGGCCTGTGCAACCCGCGCGGGTTCGTATTGGTCGACGAACACCAGCGCAATCCGACCTACCCCAATATCTACTCGGCCGGCGTCTGTATCGCGATTCCGCCGGTCGAGGCGACGGCGGTACCGACTGGCGCGCCGAAGACGGGTTACATGATCGAGTCGATGGTCTCGGCCATTGTCCACAACATCCACAGCGAGCTCGAAGGAAGCGAGCCTGACCGGAAAGCGACCTGGAATGCCATCTGCCTCGCCGACATGGGCGATACCGGCGCGGCCTTCGTCGCGCTGCCGCAGATCCCGCCGCGCAACGTCGCCTGGTTCAAGAAGGGCAAGTGGGTGCACATGGCGAAGATCGCGTTCGAGAAGTACTTCATACGCAAGATGAAGAAGGGGACCTCGGAGCCGGTCTACGAGAAGTACATCCTCAAGATGCTCGGTATCAATCGGCTCCAGTAACGGGATTGTTGGCCGCGGCCCGAAGTGGATGGATGCAATCTCGCAAGGCAGGCGGCGCTTGCCCGCACGGCTAATGGGTCATCCCGAGCGGTAAGCGACGCAATCCCGTCAAGGTTGCAGCCAAGTCATCCGATCACCGCGTCGCTCCGCGACGCGTGATGGCGGATCCTGGGCGCGGCAGCGCGCACCGCCGATGCTTTGACAATCCCTTGGGATGCCGGTTGCCTTCCCGGGCCTTCAGGTCACCGCCGTGGGCAGGCAAACAACGAACAGGAGCCGCGAAAAGTGCGACGGAGCGGGGACACCGCCTTTGCTATGATCCCGGGACTCCAGGGTCCGCATAGCCGGTACGAACAACGTCATGAGCAACGCCCAGATCACCCGTCACACGACCGTTGGCGTCCGGATCGGTGAGGTCACCGTCGGTGGCGGTGCACCGATCGTCGTGCAGTCGATGACCAACACCGATACCGCCGATATCGCGTCGACGGTCGACCAGGTCGCGGCTCTCGCGCAGGCCGGCTCCGAACTGGTGCGGGTCACGGTCAACACCGAGGACGCAGCCCGGGCGGTGCCAGCCATTCGCGAGCGCCTGGATGCGCGCGGTATCGATGTCCCGCTGGTCGGCGATTTTCATTACAACGGTCATCGCCTCCTGGCCGATTACCCGGAATGTGCCGAGGCGCTGGCGAAGTACCGGATCAATCCCGGTAACGTGGGAAGCGGCGAGAAGAAAGACCGTCAGTTCGCCTCGATGATCGAGGCCGCGCTGCGTCATGACAAGGCCGTGCGGATCGGCGTGAACTGGGGCTCGCTCGACAAGGCCCTGGTCGCGCGCATGATGGACGAGAATGCACGGTCACCTGATCCGCTGGATGCCGATCGCATGATGAGCGAGTGCATGGTGACCTCGGCGTTGCAGAGTGCGGCACGCGCCGAGGAACTCGGTCTCGGACGCGACCGCATCGTCCTGTCGTGCAAGATGAGCGGCGTCCAGGACCTGATACGCGTCTACCGGACGCTGGCCGGGCGCTGCGACTACGCCCTGCACCTTGGGTTGACCGAGGCCGGGATGGGATCGAAGGGCATCGTTGCCTCGACCGCCGCGTTGGCGGTGCTGCTGCAGCAGGGGATCGGTGACACCATCCGGATTTCGCTGACGCCGGAACCGGGCGGCGATCGGACCCGCGAGGTGCAGGTCGCGCAGGAGATCCTCCAATCGATGGGCCTGCGCGCCTTCATGCCGATGGTCATCGCCTGTCCGGGGTGCGGCCGCACGACCAGTACCTATTTCCAGCAACTGGCGCAGGATATCCAGTCCTACCTGCGTGAGCAGATGCCGATCTGGAAGTCACGTTACCCGGGCGTCGAGGAAATGGATGTCGCCGTCATGGGCTGCGTCGTCAATGGTCCGGGCGAGAGCAAGCACGCCAATATCGGCATCAGCCTGCCGGGCACGGGCGAGCAGCCGGCCGCCCCGGTATTCGTCGACGGCAAGAAGACCGTGACGCTGCGCGGCGACAGGATCGCGGAAGATTTTCAGGCGATCGTCGATGACTATGTGCAAAGCCGCTATGGCAATGCCGGTGGCTGATCGCCCGGAGTTCCCGGCCAAATACCCCGAATAAGTCAACGTCTTGCCGGGTGTCACCGATGGTCGATGAACTGGACAATGCGCGCCTGTCTCAACAGCAGCGGAGTCCCATGATGACCTTTATTCCCCGAGCCGCACTGGCAGTGACCCTGCTGGCCATGGTCTGGCCGGCTGCCGCGGAAGACGCGATGGTGACCAGCGTCAAACGCATGTCTCTCGAGACGGCGACGGCGGTCGCCCAGGCCGCGATCGCGGCGTGTCGTGAAAAGGGCGTTCAGGCCGGTGTCACGGTGGTCGATCGCGACGGCATCCCACAGGTCGCGCTGCGCGACACCATCGCCCCGACGATCACGCTGCCGATCTCGAAGGGCAAGGCCTACGCGGCGGTCATGTTCAGCGTGCCGACATCGCAGCTTGCCGAGAGGGCCAATACCCCGGTGGGCCGCACCGAGGGTGTCGTGATGTCGACCGGCGGTCTGCCGATCCAGGTTGCCGGGACCATGCTCGGCGCGGTCGGCGTATCGGGTGCACCCAGCGGCGAGACCGATGCCGAGTGCGCACAGGCGGGTATCGACGCAGTGCTGATTGACCTCGAGATGTCGATGTAAACCAACGCCGAAACGACCGATGCGTCGCTGACACCGGACAGCAGCGCACCGCGCAAGCTGGCGTCAACGGCTGGTTAGCGCCACCAGTCCGCCGGTATCCACCAGGTAGCGTCCGCTGCCGAGGTCGTTCAGCAGTCCCTGCCGCTTGAACTCGGCGATCGTGCGGCTGGCGGTCTCGGTCGTGATGCCGAGCATCGCGCCGAGATCCTCACGTCCGAACAGCTGGCACTCGGGCGGTTCCCGATCCTTGACCAGGCGCAGCAGCAACCGGGCGACCCGTTCCCGCGCGGGCCCGGTCGAGAGTTCGGTCAGCCAGGCGTCGGCCTCACTCAATGCCCGCTGCCAGCGCTTCAACAGCTCGACATGCAGATCGGGATTCTCCTTGCTCAACAGATGCAGGGTGTTGACCGGCAGACAGCAGACCTCGGTCGGTTGAAGGGCGATCGCATCGTGCTCGTAGGGGGACTTCAACAGGGCCTCGAGCCCCGCGACGTCGGAACTTCGGACCAATCGCACGATCCGTTGGGCGCCATCGGGCAGGTACTGAACCAGTTTTACGACGCCCGTGCGGATCGTGTACATCCGGTCACCGGACTCCCCGGCCAGGTACAGTGCCTGTCCGGGCTGCACGACGAACTGGTTGATCGGTTGATGGATCTTCTCGAAATCGGTTTCGCGCAGGCCGGCGAACAGCGCGGTGTCCCGCAACGCGCAGAGACGGCAGTCGGCTTGCCCGGTCCAGGCTTC
>JASFVZ010000403.1:0-3307 GCA_050049565.1 Chromatiaceae bacterium
TCTCCGGTCCGATCTGGATATGGGCGATGTCCCGCAACAGCACCGGGGTGCCCATCTCGGTGACGCCGATCGGGACCTGCTCGAGATCGGCGATCCCCTTGAGGTAGCCGCGGGTGCGCACCATGTACTCGGCCTCGGCCAGTTCCAGGACCGAGCCGCCGACCTCGCGGTTGGCGGCGCGAATGGCACTGGCGACGCGGCCCAGCGGGATGCCGAAGGCGCGCAGTTTCTCCGGGTCGACCACGACCTGGTACTGCCGCACCATGCCGCCGATCGTTGCGACCTCGGCGACCCCGGGCACGGTCTGCAGCTCGTACTTCAGGAACCAGTTCTGCAGGCTGGTCAGCTGCGCCAGGTCATGTCGCCCGGTGCGATCGACCAGCGCATATTGGTAGACCCATCCGACCCCGGTCGCGTCCGGCCCGAGGCGCGGCTGGACCCCGTCCGGCAGGTCGGCGGCGGCCTGGTTGAGGTATTCGAGTACGCGTGCCCGTGCCCAGTAGAGATCGGTGCCGTCCTCGAAGATCACATAGACGTAGCTGTCGCCGAAGAACGAATAGCCGCGCACCACCTTGGCACCGGGGACCGAGAGCATCGTGGTGGTGATCGGGTAGGTGACCTGCTCCTCGACCACGCGAGGGGCCTGGCCGGGGAACGCGGTCTTGATGATGACCTGCACGTCGGACAGATCCGGAATGGCATCGAGCGGGGTCTTCTGCAGCGACACCCAGCCCCAACCGGTAATGACCAGGGTCGCGAGCAGGACCAGGAAGCGGTTCTTCACCGACCAGACAATCAGGTTCTTCAGCATGGCGCTGTCCTCAGTGGCCGCTGTGCGCGGTGGTCGCGCGCTCAGCCGGCGGTGGCGCGTCGTCCATGCGCATGAAGCTGGCCTGCAGGCTGGCCTCTGAATCGATCAGAAACTGCCCGGACACGACCACCTCGTCGCCGGCTTTGAGGCCGCTGAAGATCTCGACCATTCCATCGGCCCGCATGCCGGTCACCACGTCGACCGGCCGGAAGCGGCCGTTGCCGAGGGCACGAACGACGGCCCTGCGCTTGCCGGTCTCGATCAGCGCCTCGGCCGGGACGGCCAGGGTGTCGCGCCTGGGCCCGCCGTAGATGACCACGTCGGCGAACATGTTGGCCTTGAGCAGACCGTCCGGGTTGTCGAACGCGAGCCGCACTTGCAGCGTGCGTGACTGGGGATCGAGCGCTGGATAGATGTACTCGACCTGACCTTCCCAGGCGCGACCCGGGTAGGCGGGGACCCGGATCTTCGCGCTCACGCCCTCGGCCAGCCAGTCGATCTGGTGCTCGTAGATATCGACGATCACCCAGATCCTCGACAGGTCGGCAATGGTGACGATCTCCCTATCCGGGGTCACATACATACCCTGGCGCGCCCCGAGCATGGTCACGACGCCGTCGGCATTCGAGATCACCGGCACGGTATTGACGGATTCGCGCTTGTTCTGAATTGCGCTGATCGTGAATTCGGGAACGCCGAGCAGGCGCAGCCGGTTGCGGGCCTGGTCGACCTTGGCGTTACCACCGGGCTGGTCGAGCGCGATCAGGAAGTCGACCTGGGCGGACAGGATCTCCTCGGAGTAGAAGCGGCCGATCAACTGTCCGCGCGCGATCGGATCTCCTTCGGCCCGCAGGTTGAGTGTCTCCATCCAACCTGATGCGCGGGGGTGCACGTGCGCCATCCGGGTCTCGTCGTAGTCGATGCGTCCGACCGTCTCGATGGTCTTCCACAAGGTGGTGTTGCGGGCGACATCGGTGCGCACACCCATGCTGTTGATCACCGCGCTGCTGATCTGAACGGTCGGTTGCCGGCCTTCGCCGGCGTCGATCATCTTTTCCACCAGGTCCATGCCGCAGATCGGGCAGGTCCCTTCGTCGTCGCGCACGATCTGTGGGTGCATCGGGCAGACGAACTTGGGATCCAGGTGCTTTCTGGCGTGTTCCAGCGCCGTTTCGGCGGGCGGCTCGACCTGTTTCGCCACCAGGTCCATGCCGCAGATCGGGCAGCTGCCTTCGTCGTCGCGCACGATCTGCGGATGCATCGGGCAGACGTATTTCGGGTCAAGGTGCTTCTTGGCGTGCTCCAGAGGGGTGTCGTCGGCCGCCGCAGCGATCGATTCGCTGGGTGTCGGCTGCTCCTGTGAGCAACCCTGCATGAGCAACAGCAGCACCCCGAGGGCAGCCAGGAAAACAAGAAGTTTGTAAGTGTTCACTTTTACTCATCCGTTAGTATTGCTCGGGTACAACGGCCGGCGCCGGCCGAAGCAAGCGGGTGGGGTCAGGTCAGGAACGGATGGGCGGGCGGTATAGCTGTTCGTGCCGGTTGCGCGGCGGGGCACCCACTCCAGCGGCGATCAGCGTAGGGCTGGCGCTCAAATGCGAGTAAACACTCACTTCAACTGCGGGTATCGCCGCTGGAGCAGCGAATGAGCAACACTTACAAGTTGCCAGGCCGTCGCCAGTGCAGTGGGGGCATTCCGGCGCGGCTGGTTCGGTGGCCATACCCGCGATCTCGCCATGGCCATGGCAGGGCATCTCCGCACTGACAGTGCTGTCGTCGTGCGGCGCGTCGAGTGGCATCGACTGGGTGAACCAGGGCAACAACACCAGCCAGCCGGCCAGCAACCAGCGGACCAAGAAGCGGCGTCGTTGATGCGAACCTTGCATACCCAGAAAGAATAGCCTGCGCTTGGTTCGGCCTATTCCTTGCCGGGAGTCGCGTTATCGATGCGACCGATGGCGCAACTCACAAACGATTTGGCTCGGGCCGTCGCGGCCTTGACGCCCCGGACAGAGCCCGTTTCCGGGTAGCCCATGCCGGCGAGCAGCGCAGCCGCCTCGGGGCGGCGGGCCGGGTCACCGTGCAGGTGGACCGCGCCGGTCTCGATATCGACATCCACCTCGGTGGCGAGTTTCGCGTCGAGCAGCTTATTGCGGATACTGCTGGTGCAGCCGCCACACTTGATGTTCTCGACCTGGATCTCGTACTCCATCGGTTCGACCCGTTGCTTTCGCCTGACGTCTGGTCGATTGTAGCCGGGTTCCGGCGCGTGATGCCGCATTGGCTGGCGGGCGCACCCGGCACCCGGTCGAGGAAGTGAGGTTCGTGGCGATCTTCCGTGCAACGGTCGACCAGCGAGACGCCGACGATGCGGCGACGGCCGCGCATCTGCGCGATCTGGCGTTGACCCGCTACGGTTGTCTCGATTTCGCCGCTTGTGAGCAAGACGGTCTGGAGATTGCCGTGTCCTACTGGCCGAATCAGCACGCCATCCCG
>JASFVZ010000404.1:0-3290 GCA_050049565.1 Chromatiaceae bacterium
TCGATGGGTCACGTGCATAGAGAATCGATGCCGGCTGAGCGAAGCGTCCCCATATGTAGGACTCGAACGTGCGTGTTGAGCAGCCATTGCGAAAGTCGGCCATTGAGATGACGGCGTACTTGCTGCGGAGTATTCGACCTGCATGTTCGAACTCGATATAGAACACATTCGGCGGTAGCAACCAGTTCGACAAGGCAAGGCCACTGCGTGCGTAGGCCGCTCGGTAACCGTCGCAGACCAGGTAGAGGTCGACGAGTCCGTCGAAAACGTCGCCGCTGCGCAGGCAGGAACCGTAGAGCAGGACTCCACTGATCGCGTCCCGATGGGTTTCCCGCAGCCGCTGCACGAGTTTTGCCAGAGCGGCCTTGGCATCAGATTCAAGCGGCGCAAAACCGTCCGTCATAACCGTAGGAAGCGAAGCGATGCGGATGCTTTGACCCCGACCTTGCCGTTTGCATGAATGATCTCGCCATCGAGGTTGAGGCTGCTGCTCAGCGTGAGGTGGATCTCGTCGGCATTGTGGCTGACATAGCCGGCTTGCGGAACGGCATTTTCGTTGGGACGGCCGCGCAGTATCGACAGGAAGGTCCGCAAAAAGCGTGTGCAGTCGTTTTCAATCAGTGTCAGGCGCAACTGGCCAGCGCCGGTGCCCCAAAACGGGCGGATGCCGAAAAACAGGCGGTGCAGCGAGCTGATGGCCAGTAGCAGGGTTTCATACTCGATCTGTTCGGAACAACCGTCCAAGCGCAAACCGACGGCGACGGATCGCCTGAATCGGGGATCATTGCGCAGTATTCCCCAAAGGGTCCTACCGGTGCCTATTGCTACGCTCAGATCGTTGCGCAGCCCGCGTGCATGGATCTCACGGTGCGCGTACTCGGTGCCCTGAATCACGGCGCCGGCGCCGAGGAACATGCCGTAGCGTACGACGCCACCCGTTTCAACACGCATCAAGCACCGGTCCTGAATGTCGGGGTGGGCGCGAGCCGTTCCTTCAGACCATCGAATCAGCCGTCGCAACGCCGGCATCAGTTTTCCGCTGATGCCAACATCGCCTGCGTTCATATTCGCCGTGCCGCCAGGGAGCAATACGATGCTCGGCCTGCGCTTGACGGGGGGGTGTTCGAGCAGTTGGCCAAGCACCGCCGAAGCGGTGCCGTCGCCCCCGTTGATCGCCAGGACATCGACCCCGTGTTGCGCCATCTTTGCCAGCGTCGGAGCAATCTGTGTTATGCGCTGCGTGACTTCATGATGGATCGACGGATGCCCGGCCAGCAGTGCTGCAACCCGGTCAAAGTGTTTCCGGTTGTAACCGCTACTCGGGTTGCTGATTAAACCAACGGTGGGGGACTTGGTAGGCTTCAACATGTCCGTTCCGGGACGGGTTACCCTGATCGTACGACGCATCCTGTGGCCGAACCAGAACGAGGTGGCCGACTTGACTTTGGTCGGTCGGAAGAGGTGTTTCGGGGACGGCGTGCACGGTTTGCAGTGGCACGCGGGATGCGTGACGTGGCGGATGTTTACGTCGCTGCCCGGCGCACAGGCCGCGTTCTAGCCTGCCAGGGCCTGCCGCAGCGTCTCTGCGATGACCGTCGGTTTTTCACCGTGATGGATCAACGACTTGATGACGCCGTCTTTGCCGACCACGTAGACGATCGAAGAATGGTCCATGGTGTAGCCCATCTCCGAGTCCTCGAGCGGGACTTTTTCGAAGATCACGAAATGCGCCTTGGCGACCCGGGTGATCTCTTCTAGCGACCCGGTAAGTCCGATCATCTCCGGGTAGAAGTACCTGGCGTACTCGCCGACGCGTTCCGCCGTATCGCGTTCCGGGTCGATCGTGATGAACATCGGCTGGACCTGTGCCCGTTCCTCGTCGGAGAGCTCTTTCAGACCGGCCGCGATGCTGCTGAGCGACGTGATGCAGACATCCGGGCAGTGGGTGAAACCGAAGTAGATCGGGACGACCTTGCCGCGGTAATCGGCGAGCTCGACCGGCCCCTGATCGGACTGAAGGGTGAAATCACCGCCCAGGTCAGGGTAGCCGACCTCGGGTGCGGCGGATTTTCCCTGGATACCGGCCCAGAGGCCGATTGCGATACTGATGACGGCCAGCACGCCGATTAGTACTGCTTGTTTTGGCATTTGTCTCGATCACCCCAACGGCAAAGGCAGCCCGGATGCTATAACACGCGCCCCGGGTCCGGCATGATGTGTATCAATCCCAAAAAAAGACTGTTTCTCGATGTTGAAGTTCTACGAGGCGCGCGACAGCCTTGAGGCGCGACAGTTGGTCGATGTGCTGGCGGCCCACCATATTGAGGCGACCGTCCTGGGCGAATACCTCAGCGGTGCTGCTGGCGAGCTGTCGGCGACCAACTTCCCCTGGGTCTGGTTGATCAACAACGACGATCTGGGGCCGGCACAGACCGTGCTCGATGGCTTTCTTGCCAGCCAGGGGAGCCTGCCGAAGCGCGGCCCCTGGATCTGCCCGGAGTGCGGGGCCGAGGTGGATGCCGGCTTTGACATCTGTTGGCAGTGCGGCCGCGAGCAGCAGCGCTGAACAGGTCGTGAAGGAGGATTTCGCCACCCGGATACTGGCATGGTTCGCGCAGCATGGCCGCAAGGATCTGCCCTGGCAACGGCCGACTGACCCCTATCGGGTTTGGGTCTCCGAGATCATGCTGCAGCAGACCCAGGTCGGCACCGTGGTTCCTTATTTCGAGCGCTTCATGCATCGATTTCCGACCCTGTCGGATCTGGCCGACGCGACGCTCGACGAGGTTCTGCATCACTGGTCCGGGCTCGGCTACTATGCGCGGGCGCGCAATCTCCACGCCGCGGCGCGTCAGGTGATGGTCGAACACGACGGCCGGCTGCCGACAGAGATCGACCGGCTTCAGGCCTTGCCGGGCATCGGCCGTTCGACCGCCGGCGCGGTGCTGTCGCTGGCCTGCGGCCAACGCCAGGTGATCCTGGATGGAAACGTTAAACGGGTGCTGGCGCGCCATCACGCCGTCGACGGATGGCCCGGGCGCACCGCGGTGGCGAAACGACTCTGGTCTATCGCCGAGCGGCTAACGCCGGTGCAGCGGGTCGCCGAGTACAACCAGGCGATGATGGACCTGGGGGCGACCCTGTGCACGCGGCGTCGGCCCAGCTGTGACCGCTGCCCGGTGAACGATGACTGTGTGGCCCGGCGCCAGGGCGATCCGCACGACTACCCGGGAAGCAAGCCGCAGCGGCGCCTGCCGGAACGCACGGTCCGGATGCTGATGGTGCGCAGG
>JASFVZ010000077.1:0-7731 GCA_050049565.1 Chromatiaceae bacterium
ACAAGGGCGACCCCGTCCCTTCGGGTTGCGCCCCAAAATGCGCCATGCGGCGTTGCTCGTCGTTCATTTAGGCCCACTAAACCTCTCTCCTCGCGCCTTGCCTGACGCATTTTGGGACTGCAACGCTGGGTCTCAGTTAGTGTGAACAGGCCCTAGGGCTTGCCGACCTTTTCCCGTGGGTCGGTAAACGCCTCGTCGGCGTCAAAGAGATCTTCGATGTCGTCCCCTGCCGACGGCGACTCAGCTGCGCCGTCCACGCTATCCTCGAACGCCGGATCGAACAGGCCGTCGTCTGCATCGAACAGGGAGGACGCCTGCTCGGACTTGTCGGCGCCGCCTTCGTCCTGATTGCCCGACGCTGAAGCGTCCTCGATCGACCGCTCCGACACGTCGTCGAGGCCCGCAGCTTTGCCGTCTGACACCGCATCGCTGTCGGAGACCGGCTCCCCGAACCGGTGATCCGCGCCCCCGGCGAGCAGGTCTTCGATGTCCTCGTCCGGTTCCGACACCGCCGTGGGCACCGGTACGTCCCGACGATCGCCGGCCAGGTCTACCGATTCGACAACGGATTGCTCCCGCCCGTCTTCTTCCCGCGTCGGTGACGTTTGGGATGCGGCTTCCGGCCCCGGACCGTCGGTGGGCACCATCAACTCCGCGTCCGCGTCGGACAATGATGCGGTCTGCCCGGCCTGATCGCCGTCCGATCCATCGGGCTGCAACAGCGCCGAGTCCCCCTCAATCAGCAGTTCCGATATCGCCTCGAGGTCCGCCCCCTTGGTATCCGACGCTGCATCGGTCCCGGTAGGCGGCTGTTCGGCCGGGAGTCGTTGGGGCTCGACCGCCGGGTCCATGACGACCCCTATCTCTGCGTCTTCCTCCTGCGTGGTGTCGCCGACCGTCGTAAGGTCCTCGATCGGCCCGCCGGCGTCGCCGGACCCGTCATCGCCCTCGGAGTGGTCTTCCGCCATGACGGGCGCGTCGGTGACCACCTCCTCGATACCGGCGTTCGCGTCCCGATCGAAGGGGGCGGCAGCACCAGCCGATCGATCGGGCTCGCCAGCATCCTGTGCCGGCGGCACCGCGGGCCCATCTAACAGTCCCTCGTCGTCGAGCACGACAGACACGTCATCGTCAGGGACAACCGGTGGCCCGGTCGCCGGTTCCTCATCGTCGGCGACAACAGCCGCCACCTCCGGAACAGCATCGACTGCGGCCGGAACAGGATTGGCAGCCGGCGGCTGGATCGGTGCGGCCTCATAGGCGGGCGCACCGGAGAACATCGTCGAATACTCCTTGAGCATCCGACTCATCGTCTCCATGGTGATCCTGAGTTCGTCGGATAGGCGTTTGTTCTCCGCCCTCAGCGCATCAAGCTCGGCCGGGTCGACGCCCGGTTCATCCGCGCGGTTCTCCTCAACAGTGACCGCACCACTCAGTGCCAGGTAGGGCTCCGTGGCAACCGCCAGGTCGGCGTCGAACTGTGCGGCCGCCGCGGCGTCGCGCGAACCATAGACCCCGATGAAGCGCTGGAGCATTTTCAGTTCGCTACCCCATAAGCCGGCAGTCGCCGCACTCAGGGCCTCACCTTCCAGGCCATAGTTGTTTTCGAGGAACTCGGCCAGTGCAGCCTCGCGCTGCGGCTGGGACTTGCGAATCCGACCGACCAGCGCCTGCATCGCCTTGACGTCACGGCGCCGGGCCGCTCGCGTGCGCAGCCATGAAAGGGTCAGCAGGACGAGCAGCAGCAGGACCAACTCGCCGACCAGAGCGGCCGCGACCCAGAGCATGGTCTGACTCACGCCGCGTTCTCCTGCACGCTATCGGCGCTCGTCTGGCTCTGGGTTGCCTCGATCAGATCATCCAGGGCCGTATCGACCACCTTGGTCGATCGTCGTCGGATGAAGAACCAGGCGAGCCCACCGGCGATCAACAGCACGTTGAACACGCCGAAAATGACCGTCGGCAGTACCCAGTCGGATGCCGCTTCCTCGGACACGGGAGGCGCGGCCTCCGGGACCGGCTCCGGTGCCGGTTCCGCGACGACCGGCGCCTCTTGCACTTCGGCCGGTGGCGGCACCACGATGACAGGCGGCTCGATGCCCTCGGGCATGTAGGGCCCCAGCCTGCGATCCATCAGGGTGCCGGAGCGGGTGGTGCCCGACAGCTGGACATAGCTGGGTGATACCGTGTCGAGCAGCGGCGCCTGCCAACCGCCTTCGAGCTCGACGAGCGCCAGTGGCGTGCGCTCACCGGGGACAAACTCCTGCCAGGCGGTAACTGTCGCCCCAGGCTGCATCACCGCCTTTTGCAGGGCGATCGCCAGCACCGGACCATCGGGACCGATTTCAACCAAGGCATCGACCGGTTCGTGCAGGACCACGCGGTAGCGTTTCTCGCGCGTGAAGGTCGGGCTCTCGACGGTGACCAGCAACTCGACGTCCTGCGCCGGCCGGTCCGCACCGAAACGCAGCGTGTAGCGCCCGTCGCCGGCCGCCACATCGTCGACCTCGCCCGCATCGTTCATCGCCAGCTTGCCGGGCCCGTCGACACCACTGGCCACGGCATGCACATCCAACAGTCTCAGAAATGCCTGACGCGTCACGACCTTGCCGCGGTTGCTCAAACTGGCTTCGATCCGGGTCTGTTCGCCGACGGCGATATGGGTCGGGATCTCGGAGGTCTGCAGCTTGAGATCGGTGACGATCATGACCCGGTTGTCCGGGTCGAGATCCGCCTCGAGGACCCACTCGCCTTTCTCGGGCGAATCCAGGGTGATCAGGTCGTAGCCTTGGTCGCGAAACCAGGCGACGCCGGCGGTCAAATCGCTGTCGGTGAAGACCGCCCCGGAGGGCGACTTCAATCGGGTCGCCGGCGAGCCCGCTTCTCGGAACGCCAACACCGTCGCTTCGTCGACCGCGCCGTCGATGACGAACCGGTTGCCTTCCAGCGGCACGGTGTCGGGCTGGCCGACTTTTTCGAACATTCGAAGAAACACGCGCTGCAGGTCGGCCGCTTTGTCGACCTGTTGATACCAACCGCCGGTCATCCCCGAGATCTGCTGCATCAGGTCATGATCGGCCCGTGCGGACAGGGCGATGGTGTGCACCTTGACACCATCGGTGACCAGTCGCGGCAATAGCGTATCGATGATGCGCGCGCGCGACGCCTCGCTCTCGCCCGGCGTCTTCGAGACGTCCACCATGCCGTCGGTCAGCAGCACCAGGTGTCGCGCATGCGTCGCCGGGGCGTCATGCCAATCCAGCGACGCCTGGTCGAGTACCTCTTCGATATTGGTGAACTGCCCCGGCGAGGCGATCTGCTTGGACAGTGACTGCGTACGCTCCTTCCAGTCGGCATCGACCTCGGCGACCGGCACCAGGTTGTTGACCCAGCGCGCGAAGGTCCAGACCCCGGCCCTGGTGCCGGGCTGCAACAGGCCCGACAACATCCGGAGCGCGGGCCGCCGCAGGTTCTGGGGATCGTTCTGCCGCATGCTGCCCGAGATGTCGATCAGTACCCGAACATCGGTTTTCTCGGGTTCGGCGGCCACCGCCCCACTGATCATGACCCCGGCGAGAACCCATACCGGCAAACTCGTCGCCCACCCCTTGATCTGCGACATCAGCATGATGTTGTCCCGAGAAGAAATCGGTTCCTGAGAGGAGTAACGGCACGACCGAAGGCCGCTTTAGCGAAAAAACAACCACTTGGACCGGCCGGCCCGATGCGTTTGCGGTTCTGGAACCGCTGTCGCAGGCGCCTTGACGGTAGGGATTCGGATGCCCCTCACCCGGGATCTGGAAGCGTCGATAGGGCCATTGATAATCGGTCCGAAAGGCGCGCGCGCCCCGCGCACACCGGGCCGGTAGCCGAGATGACCCAGGGCGGCACCGACGCGCCCGCACAGGCCGAACGGCAGACCGGGCGATCGCGGGCATGGCCACTTGACCAGCCGCTCGCGCAGGCGTGGCGGCTCGGATTGACCAGGATCGTTCAAAACTCGCTCGGATAGGCTATATCTTGGGTTTCGGCCGCAACGAAGCAGCGAATGAGCGCATCACTTCCGCATGAACTATCACCCAAACGGGCCTGGCAGATGCTGCAGGACGATCCTCGCGCGCTATTGGTCGATATCCGATCGACCATGGAGTTCCTGTTTGTCGGCCACCCGGTCGGAGCGGTGCATGTGGCCTGGATCGATGAGCCGGACTGGGACGTCAATCCGCATTTCGTGCCCGAGATCCGCAAGCTCCTGCTCGGCGGTGCCGTCTGCGACGAAGAGGAAGGCTGCGCACCGATCATCCTGATCTGCCGCAGCGGGAAGCGCTCGGCAGAGGCCGGCAAGGCGCTGATCGATGCCGGGCTGCGTAGCGTCTACCACATTGACGAAGGCTTTGAAGGAGACCTGGACGATCACCACCGCCGCAGTACGATTGGCGGGTGGCGCTTTCACGGACTGCCCTGGGAACAGTGCTAACCGATTAAACGGCTCCGATGCCGCGCCTACGCTCCGCGCCGGCACCGTGTTAGTCTCGCGGGCGATCCCAGCGACCCACGTCCGCCCAGTCTGCCCCGGCCATGCTCTGCTTCGAAGCGATGCGACCCCCCCTGACTCGACTGCTCGTTCCCTACGGCCTGCAGATCAAAGAAGTGTCGCCCAAGGCAGCCATCCCCGGTTCGTTCTGGGGTGCCCCGGAGGCGGGTCTGGTCGGCCGAACCCTGCACCTGCGGGCGGACACACCCGTGCACTCGGCGCTGCACGAGGCCTGTCATTTCATCTGCATGGATGACGGTCGTCGGCGCGCACTGGATACCGATGCCGGTGGTGACATTCCCGAGGAGAACGCCGTCTGCTACCTGCAGGCACTGCTTGCCGACCGGCTGTCCGGCTACAACCGCCAGCACCTGTTCGTCGACATGGACAGCTGGGGTTACAGTTTCCGGCTGGGCTCGGCAGCCGCCTGGTTCGACAGCGATGCCGCGGACGCGCGCGACTGGCTGCTACGGCACGAACTCATCGACACCCTGGACCGGCCGACCGGACGCTGTCGGCCATGAATCCCACATGACGGACCCGCAGAAATGATCAAGAAGTGCTTATTCCCCGCCGCTGGATACGGAACCCGCTTCCTGCCCGCTACCAAGTCGATGCCCAAGGAGATGCTGCCGATCGTCGACAAGCCGTTGATCCAATATGGCGTGGAGGAAGCGATGCAGGCCGGCATGCACAACATCGCGATCGTTACCGGCCGTGGCAAGCGCGCGCTGGCCGATCACTTCGACGTCAGCTACGAGCTGGAACACCAGATCAGCGGCACGTCGAAGGAAGGCCTGCTGGCCGACATCCGCGAGCTCATCGACGGCTGCACCTTCTCATACACCCGACAGAACGAGATGAAGGGCCTGGGCCACGCGATCCTGACCGGTGAGACCCTCATCGGCAACGAACCGTTTGGCGTGGTCCTGGCCGATGACCTGTGCGTCGGCGAGCCGGATGGCGTCCTGACCCAGATGGCGCGTCTCTACAACAAGTACCGCTGCTGCATCGTTGCGATCGAAGAGGTACCGCACGAGGAGGTCTACAAATACGGCGTGATCCGTGGCTCGGAACTCGAAGACGACGTCTACGTGATCTCCGACATGGTGGAAAAGCCGGATCCCGACGAAGCCCCGTCCAACCTCGCGATCATCGGCCGGTACATCCTGACCCCCGATATCTTCAACGTGATCCGCGAAACGCCACCGGGGCGCAATGGCGAGGTCCAGATCACCGATGCCCTGCAGACCCAGGCGACCAAGAACATGGTTCTGGCTTACCGCTTCAAGGGTCGACGCTTCGACTGTGGGAGTGTCGACGGTTTCGTCGCTGCAACCAACTACTTTTACGAGCGCTGGAAGGCCGCCAATGGCTAACCCGCATGTCGCGCAGATCCAGTCCCGGCGTCAGGAACGACGCTGAGCAGGCGAAAAAAGGCCGCGGCCTTGTCGAGGCATTCCTGGTATTCCGCGGCGCAATCCGAATCGGCAACGATGCCACCGCCCGCCCAGTAATACAGTCGCTCGCCCTGCTTCAGGGCCGTACGGATCGCGATACTGCTGTCCAGATTGCCGTCGAAGCCCAGGCGGACTAGGTTGCCGCAATAGACCTCCCGCCGGCTCGGCTCGAGTTCATCGATCACCTCCATCGCGCGGCGCTTCGGCGCGCCGGTGATCGATCCGCCTGGGAAGCACGCCCGCAACAGGTCGACGGCATCAAGCCCGGACCGCAGCGTCCCCATGACCGTGCTGACCAGGTGATGGACCGTCGCAAACGACTCGATCTCGAACAGCCCGGGCACCTCGATCGAACCGGGAACACAGACCTTGCCGAGATCGTTTCGCAGCAGATCGACGATCATCAGATTTTCGGCGCGGTCCTTCGTGCTCTTCGCCAGACCAACCCGTAGCGCCGCGTCCTCCTCGGCGGTCTCTCCACGTGGGCGCGTGCCCTTGATCGGCCGCGTCTCGACTCGCCGCCCGCGCAGGCGGATGAAGAGCTCCGGCGATGAACTCATCACCTGGCCGAACGGGTACTCCAGAAACGCCCCGTAGGGCGCCGGATTCTCTGCCCGCATCCGTCGGTAGAGCGCCCAGCTGTCATCTGCGCTGCGTACGCAGTAGCGCTGGGCGAGATTGACCTGATAACAGTCGCCGGCACGGATGTAGTGTTGAATGCGCGCGAAGCGATCGGCGTAATCGCTGGGCGTCATCCCGTCTTCGACCAGTTCACCGCGCACCGTTTCGACCGCGGCCAACGGCTTGTCCATGGCGAGTAGCCGCCGCAGCGCGAACGGCCAGCCAGGCTGCGGACGCGGGTCACGCCCCTGCGCGACGAAATGGCAGCGACGCCGGGCATGGTCGACCAACAGGCACCAGTCATACAGGCCGATCGCCATATCGGGCCACTCGGGCAGCCCCTGACGCGCCGGCAGCTCACCCAGGATCCGCGCCAGGTCGTAACCCAGGAATCCGATGGCACCACCGCCGAATGGCAGTCCCTCCGGCGCTGAGACCCGCGCGCCGAGCGCATGCTGCAGGTGCTCGAGCGGATCCCCGGTCAACTGCTCGGCCCGTTCGCCGGTGGCCTGCCGATAGAAACACCCGTTTTTTACCCACAGGGTTACGTAGGGATCGGCAGCGATGATGTCGTAGCGCCCGCCGCCCGAATACGGGAAGCCGCTGTCCAACCAGACAGGCCATGGCAGATCGCGGATCTGCTGGTAGAAAACCGACGGATCGTCGCGGTAGGGCAGCCGGCTTACGTGGGATTCGATCAACGATTCAACGGCTCATTGATCGACCAGGTAGCGCCATTCGCCATCGGACGGTGCACCGTCGAGCACCGAGTCGGCCCCGGGCTTCCATGCTGCATAAGCTTCGATCATGGCCGCCAGCTCGAAGTCCTTGTCGGTGATCGCATCTGCATCATGGGTGCGCAGCCGAACACCGACGCTGCCCCAGCTGACGGTCAGGTCGGGGTGATGCCATGCCACCTCCGCGAGGTGGGCGATGCCGTTAGCGAGCAGCATGCTGGTGCGCCAGCCGTTGGTCTTGTAACGCCGACACAGATGGCCGGCTTCCACCGTCCAGCTGGGTAGCTGGCGTCGCAGCCGATCATCGGCCTCACCATTCGGGTAGCTTGAGTTTTCAGGCATGGTCGATTCTCCGTTGTTGACAATTGGGGGGACGTCG
>JASFVZ010000405.1:0-3288 GCA_050049565.1 Chromatiaceae bacterium
CTAGGGCCTGTTCGCACTAACTGAACCACAGCGACGGCGGTCGTTTTTCCGGCCAACAAGGCGCTGTGAGCGCTGTGTACCTGCCGTACATGAGCGAGCAGCAAAGACGTGGGACGGCCTATTGTTCGAAACTAGGGCGGCCCCGTCCCTTCGGGTTGCGCCCCAAAATGCGCCATGCGGCGTTGCTCGTCGTTCATTTAGGCTCACTAAACCTCTCTCCTCGCGCCTTGCCTGACGCATTTTGGGACTGCAACGCTGAGGCTCAGTCAGCGTAAACAGGCCCTAGGACGCCGGGGCGGTTTCGACGACCGGCGAAGGTGCGGGTGCCACTTCGACCGGGGCCTCCTGCAGGTCCAACCGCGGCGCAAAACCCAGCACCTCGGGCGGATCGTCGAGCCGCAGCCAGACCAGCTGACGGCGTATGCGCCGTCCTTCATCCATGAACAGGTTGCCGGTCTTGCCGTCGAGCGACTCGAAGCGGCTGCTGCTCAATCGATTCAGGTTTGGCGCCAGTTGAAACGCATCCATGCCCATGGCGTAGAGACGGCCGTAAGCAGCGCCGCTGCGTGGCAGATAACGGCTGATCACCGCCCGGTCGTCGTCGGCGCCTTCGGAGTGGATCATCCAGGGAATTTCCGGCAGCAGGATCCCGCGCATGTCTTCGGCCTGGCTGCGCGACAGCTGGCCCAGCCAGGCATCCGAGGTGGCATAGACCGGCAGGTCGCCGGCCCGGTGGAATTGGAGTTGCGGACGAATGCCCTGCGCCTGCACCGGGCGGGCGGCGACGAACACGGCATCGATATCTTCACGCCGCCGCGGCTCGAACTCGAGCTGCTTCCCCAGCCATTGTTGCAGCTCCTTGTGTCGGGCCGCGCTCTGATCGAGATGCAACAGACCGGTGATCGCACCGCTATAGTCATGCGCACCGCTGTCGTATCGGCCTACCCCGGCGATGTCTCCGCCCAGTCCCTGCCAGCGTTGTTCGAAGGCGGTCGCCAGCCGGTCGCCCCAGTCGCCCTGCGGGGCCAGCACGGCTGGTCTGCGCATGCCATCGATCCAGATTCGCTCGGCGACCTGCCGGGCTTCGTCCTCCGGCGACAGCGAGTACATAAAAAGGTTAATCGGTGGCGCACCGCTGAGGGTGACTTCGTTCAATGCCAGGACCGGCACTGGCAGCTCCCCGGCCCGCAACAGCTGGTTGACGGCATCCTTTTGCAACGGACCGATGACCAGCTGGGCGCCATCCGCAACGGCCTGGTTGTACAGCGGCCAGACGGTCGCAGAATCGCTCGAATCGTAGAACCGCAGTGCCGGACGCGCTGGCGATTGCGTGCCCAGTCGCTGGATCAACAGCCCGTCGCGGATCGCCGAGGAGACCTCGGCCAGCTTGCCGGACTGCGGGAGCAGGACGGCAATACGGTCGAACTGGCTGAGTTGTGCCTGTATCTGGTCGGCGTAATTGAGCAACAGCTCAGGCATTGCCGGATGCTGTGGGAATCTGCGGCGCCAGTCCTCGAACAATGGCGCGATTTTCTCGGGTTCCGATCCGTGTTGCTTGACGATCAGCGCCAGCTGCATCCAGCCGCCTTCGATGCCCGGTGGAGACGGCTGCAGCTTTTCGAGCAGCTGTTCGTTAAGCAGGGCGAGGGTGCGGAGTATGGTGGTCTGGTTGTCGAGCCGGCGCTGCCGGTCGCGGAGCAGTGGGTCGAGTGCCTGCAGCACCTTCGCGCTCTCGAACAGGTTGCCCATCTGGCGATAGGCGCGCGCCGAGTCCTCGTAGAATCGCAGCTGCAGTGCGATCGGATCCGCTGCTGCCGGCGGCTCTCCGAGTGCCTCCAACGCATCGAGTGGACGCATCTCGGTCAGGAGCACCTCTGCCATCAGCAGGCGATAGCGAAGCGCGGCAGTACCGGTCAGTGGGCGTTGCGCGAGTTCAGCCACGGCATTCCGTGCCGCATCCCAATCACCCCCGGCCGCTGCCGCCTCGCCACCCGCGAGTAGCAAGGCGGCCTGCGCGGTCGGATCGTCGGTGCGCAGCGCGATCTCTCGGTAGAGATCGGCGGCCGCAAGATATTGGCCTTCGCCGGCCAGTGCCTCTGCACGGGCAAGGTCGCTGGTGACCGGGCTCGGTCGCTCCTGGAGCTGGCCGCAGCCGTGCAGCAGGAACGCCCCGAGGACGAGCGGGAGTAGGCGGTGTGCGACGTTGGCTTGCATGGTCCGCGGGCGGCGATCAGGATGGAGCGAGCCAGTATTCAAGGTGGGTCAGCAGGTGTCAAACGAACCGGGATGCCTCTTCGTGATAGCCACGCCGATCGGCAACCTCGAGGATATTTCGGCCCGCGCGGCTAGGCTGTTGGGCGAGGTCGATCGGGTGCTTGCCGAAGACACGCGCCATACGCGGCGATTGCTGAATCATCTCGGCATCGACCGGCCGCTGCAGGCCATGCACGACCACAACGAGGTCGGGCAGGTCGCCGCATTGACAGCCGAGATGCAGGGCGGCCGCCGGCTGGCGCTGGTCTCGGATGCCGGTACGCCGCTGATCAGTGATCCCGGATTCCCGCTGGTACGCGCGTGCCGCGAGTGCGGGATCGATGTGTTCGCCGTGCCCGGCCCCAGTGCGTTGACCGCGGCGCTCTCGGTCGCCGGATTGCCGATCGATCGTTTTCGCTTCGAGGGCTTCCTGCCGCGCCGGTCGCAGGCGCGGCGCGACCGGTTGGCGGAGTTGGTCGACGAACCGATCACGTTGGTCTTCTATGAATCCTCGCACCGGATCGCAGCCGCGCTGGCCGATTGCGTGGCCGTGTTCGGCGCCGGGCGCCGAGCGACCATTGCCCGCGAGTTGACCAAGCGCTTCGAGACGGTGCGTTATGACACGCTCGGGAGATTGCGTCAGTGGGTCGAGGATGACGCGGATCAGCAGCGCGGCGAACTGGTGCTGATGGTGGCGGGGCGAACGGACGCCGAATCCGGTCCGGATGACCGTTTGCTGCGGCTGTTGCTCGAGGAGGTGCCGGTTCGTCAGGCGGCGTCGATCGTCGCGCGCTTCACCGGCGCACCGAAAAATGCCGTATACCGGCGGGCGCTCGCGCTGCGGGATGGGACTCGCGGCGGCTTGCCGGGCTGAGACGCCTGGCCTAATGTGTCTGAGGGAGCCGGCCAGGCGATCGCTGCCACCCGTTACGGGTGTCGGAGGAAAGTCCGGGCTCCGCAGGGCAAGAGGCCAGGTAACACCTGGGCGGCGCGAGCCGACGGAAAGTGCAGCAGAGAACAGACCGCCGATGGCGC